>MHXZ01000001.1 GCA_001825665.1 Planctomycetes bacterium GWF2_41_51
CTATTACGCGCGGGCCATAAGTGCTTTGAACGGAAGAACGAATGCGTTCGACCATTACATCGTTGGCATCGATATCAACACCCGATTTGGCATAAGTCAAGTATTCAGTCATTATAATCCGTTATAATTGAACAGGTTCTTCATCGAAAAGCTGCATCTGGTAGCGTTCCATCATAAACTTATTTACAACCGTAGTAACGGGGATGGCATATTTTCCGCTCCAGCATGCGGTACAGTAATGATTTTTCGGCAGCGAAACACAGGAAAGCATTCCATCGAGTGAAATATATCCGAGGCTGTCAACTTCGAGGAATTCCTTAATCTGCTGCATATTTTTTTCGTTTGCGACCAATTCTTCCTTTGTCGGGAAGTCAACGCCGTAGAAACACGGGAATCTGATTGGAGGACAACTTACGCGCATGTGAATTTCTTTTGCACCGGCTTGTCTGAGCGCGGTTATTTTGCCTTTTGTAGTTGTTCCGCGAACGATGGAATCATCGACGACCACAACTCTTTTGCCTTTTACAACTTCTTTAACGACTGAAAGTTTGAGTTTGACCGCCAAGTCACGAACGTCCTGGCCGGGAGAGATAAACGTCCTGCCTACGTAATGGCTTCTGACAAAACCCATATCGAATGGAATTTTGCTTTCCCGGCTGTAACCGATGGCCGCCGAGGTGCCAGAGTCAGGAACCGGAATAACAACATCGGCATCGACCGCGTGTTCTTTTGCAAGCTGGGCGCCGCATTTTCTTCTCACCTGGTGGACATTTTCGCCGAAAATATAGCTGCTCTGCTTGGCGAAATAAATATGCTCGAAAATGCAATGCGCCGGTGTAATGCTGCCCGGCTTTACGAACCATCTGCTATGCAGGCCGTTTTTGTCGAGTGTTACAATTTCGCCGGGCTGTACTTCGCGAATGTACTCGGCTTCGATTGTGTCGAAAGCACAGGTTTCACTTGCGAAGCAATAAGCGCCTGCTTTGGTTCTGCCGATGCTCAAAGGTCTGATGCCATAGGGATCGCGTGCCGCTTCGATTCTGTCGGGAAACAAAAACAGCAGAGAATATGATCCCTGCAGATGATTGAGAACGTGGCCGAGCGGATCCGGTTTCGCAACGTGCGACGGCTTAGCTAAAAGATGAACGATTATTTCGGTGTCATTTGTAGATTTAAAAATATTGCCGTAAGCTTCGTATTCGTCGCGAAGAAGCGACGCGTTTATCAAATTTCCATTGTGAGCGACTGCGACCTGACCGCGAGAATATTCAGTCAGCAAAGGCTGAGCATTGGCGAGATTTCGCGAACCGCTGGTCGAATAACGCACATGACCGATTGCTATCGGGTTTTTGAGCATAGTGAGTACATCTTTGCCGCCCCGAAAGACTCGTGTGGTATGCCCCATTCCAACGTGAAGAGAAATCGCCTCACCATTGCTTGTTGCCATACCTGCGGATTCCTGGCCTCGGTGCTGAAGACTGTGAAGCCCGTAAAATGTCTTAACAGCAGCATCGGGATCCCCGAAAATACCGAAAAGACCACAGTTTTCTTTTTTGTCCATAAATATTGTCCAGATAAAATAAGAACGGCGTAAGTTAAAAGTTTGCCTTTTGAAGTATACGAAGAGTTTAGCGAAATGGTCGAAACAAGTCAAATGGATTTAAGCAGACAAACTAAATTAAGTAATTAGTGTATTGCAATGCACAGAAATTAATAGTATTTTACTAATCTGGAATTTTATTGAGGTATTTATGGCAAGAGCAAAGCCAAAAGTAGTAATTTTCGGCAGCGTTTACGTCGATATGGCAATTCGCTGCGAGCAGTTTCCGGAAACATCTCATATAGCTGTCGGAAGCAGTTTTTCGTGTGTTCCGGCGGGCTGCGGCTTGAATCAGGCGATACAGGCGGCTCTTTGCGGATGCGAAGTTTACCTTGTTTGTAAGGTTGGGAAAGACCAGTTCGGCGAGATGATTCGCGATAATCTGGCGGATTTCGGGGTTCACTGCGATTTTGTCTTCGAAGCGGAAGCCAAAAATACGGGCGTTATCGTATCGTTTGTCAATGGTACCGGCACAAACAGAACGGTGATATCTGAAGGGGCAAACAAGGCGATTATGCCTGCCGATATCAGCAGTACAGAATTCGAAAGAGTCATTTCGAGCGCCGATGCATGTTTGATTAACGCACAATTGCCTGTTGAATTTGTAAATAGTGCAATAAGAGCAGGTAAAGTCTCGAGAGCAAAAGTGATACTCGACCCGGCTTTGCCGGTTGAACAATTCCAGACCGAAAGCGGACAGTTGCCTCTGGATTTCTATACCGCAGATATTATTGTTCCGAATTTCGAAGAGGCGGTCGAGTTAAGTACCACTGGAAATCACAATATTCACACGGCAAAACTTATCGGCTCAGACCTTATCGCCAGAGGTGTAGGATGCGCGATAATCAAATTAGGGCGGCGCGGGGCATTGATTGTAGATAAAAATGGAACTGAACAAATACAACCTTTCGAAGTTCAAATTGTTGACCATACAGGCGCAGGTGATGCGTTTGACGGTGCACTTGCGGCAAGCTGCGCAGTCGGCGATGAAATAAAGCAGGCGGTACGGTTCGCATCTGCGGCTGGTGCGCTTGCCTGTTCGAAATTCGGGGCGCAGGAATCTCTGCCCAAAAAAGAGGAAATTATTGAAATGCTGCAGGAACTGCCTTAAAAATATCAGGCAATCACTTCTGCGGGTACGGCGGCGGCTTTAACTGTAAACCAGAATGTTGAACCTTGGCCGAACTGTGATTCAGCGCCGATTTGGCCGTTGTGTCTTTCAACTATTTTTTTGCAGACCGAAAGGCCGATGCCGGTGCCTTCATATTGATCGTTTGTGTGCAGACGTTTAAACATCGTGAATACAGCCGACAGATATTCCGGTTTGATGCCGATACCATTATCTGTAACTTCAATCCTTACCATGTTGTTTGCAGCGGGTTTTGATTTTATATAGATATGAGGAATATTTCCGCTCTGATATTTAATACCGTTTGCTATAAGATTCTGCATAAGCTGTCTTATCTGAACAGCGTCGCCTTCTATAAAAGGAAACGGCTCGGGGGTTTCAATAATAACATTTTTTTCTTCGATAACGACGGCAAGTTCGAATTGGCGAAGCTGTCTTAAAATTTCATTAAGGTTCACGGTCTCAAAAGGCTTTGCCTGGGTATTGACTTTCGAATAAAGGAGCAAGCCTTCAATCATTTTTGTCATCCTGTTAGCGCCGTCTATCATGAAATGGAGATTTTCAGAATCTTCGCCCTGAAGTTTATCCTTTAACGATTTTTGAAGCATATCACCGAACACCATAATTTTTCTAAGGGGTTCTCGTAAATCATGAGAGGCGATATAAACGAAATTTTTGAGCTCTCCGTTTGCCTGCTGAAGTTTTTCGCTCGTTTTTACCAGTTCGACATTCAGGGAATTCGTCATATTTTGTTTTTCAGCAATTTCAATCATTCTTTTTTTCAAGTGGTTCATCATAGCATCGAATGAGCGGGCAAGGCTTCCGATTTCATCTTCTCTCTCCGTATAAAGTTTGGTACTGATATTATAATCCTGCCCGATGTAGTCGAAATTCGCGATTAATCTATTAAGCGGTTTATGTATGATTATTTTCATAATAAACATAAGGCCGGCCATAATTAGTAAGCCGATTGCTGCTATAGTAATCAGGAAACAAAAAACGATATGTCTTCCATATTTGTAGATTTTTCGGGGTATATCAATTTTAAGAGTAATATGATTATTGCCCGCTATGTCGTATATTTTCGTATAACCAGAAATTGTGTTCTTATCCAATATTTTAACCGAAACATCGGCATTATTGAATATTTCATTTTCATCTATTTCGGAGCCTGTTAACTTAACGTCAAGGCAGGTTTGTTCGCGTAAGGTATCAAGTTTGGCATCATTTAAAAAACGTCCAACTATCAGGGTTCCGGAAACAGGTTTTTCAAACTTGCTATTTGAAATCGGCTGAGCGGCAAGTAATACAATTGAATCCCGCAAAATTATTAATCCTGATTTGCTTTCAGATGGTTCTTTGATTTCCAGAAGCTGCTTGTGAGAAACAATATATTCTGATAATTCGTAAGGGAGCTGGGTAAAAGCTTTTTCTTCCCAATCGACCGCTGCTGTATGCAGTATTTTTCCATCGTTATCGACGAATAACATAAAATTGAGTTTAAGATTAGAGATGCAGTCGGCATTCAGATTGGAACTGACATATTCAGGTTTACTACCGAGCATAAAGTCGCGCGTATCATCCCAAGGCGCCCAATCGCCGCATATCGTTGATAAATTATCCAATTCTCCATCGATGCTTTTCTGCAGACGTACGAGATTTGTGGCTGTATCCTGCTTTTCAAGCCGGGCGAAACCTGTTTGAACGATTGCTTTGGAAAAGAAGAATATTATGACCAGCAGCAGGACGAAAATTGATCCTATGCTGATAGATACTTTTCTGCTAAGCGACAATTTAATTTTCATATACAGAGTACCACATCAAAAAATTCATTTCTGATGTTATTTTTTCGGCTAAATCGACCTGTCGGTTTACAATGATTTGAATTATAAGTTAAAGTTGGAATGGTATGTAATTATAGGACTACGCCGAATTAGAAAAGCAGCTTAATTGCGGCCGCGGCAGCGAGGATTTGAACAACAATAGTAAAAGTTTTTTGGGGCATTTTCCTGAGAATCAGTATCCCCAAACCAGCACCCATGGCAATTAACGGAAGCATAATCACATCCGCACAGACAGAATGAATATCGATTCTTCCTTCAGATGCGAAGATTGGAATTTTTAGCCAGTTTAGAATCAAAAAATACCATGCTCCTGTTCCGATGAATTCAAATTTAGGGAGGCGCATCGCAAGGAGATAAATAATCATAATCGGGCCGGCGGCATTGGCGAGCTGTGTCGTAAGACCTGCGAAAAAACCCATTATGACGGCAAAAAGCCAATGTTTGGGAACCTCTAAATCGCTGCCAAGCTTTCTTTGACGAATATAATTCAGCACGAGCATAACAAGCACAATGATTCCGATAGCAGGGGCAAGCTGAAAATCGGAAATGCGTCTGATTATAAATGACCCTGCCGTTATGCCCAATAGGGCTGGAGGAAGCAGCTTAATTATATGCGACCATTTGGCGTGGCGGTGATAGTAGCCGACGGCGAACAAATCCGCCATCGCAAGAAGCGGCAGCAGCAGGCCAGTCGAGGTCTTGGCTGGAAAAAAAGCCGCCATCAAAGGAACAACGACTATGCCGATTCCCGGTACTCCGGTTTTGTTTATTCCTGCGCAAATCGCGGCAAGACAAAGGATTAACCATTGCGTACTACTGAAATCCTGCGGCAATAAATCTATTAAATTTGAGAACATAGGAGCGAAATAGTATCAGTTTGTGATTAGAAAGGCAAAAAAAATGGCTGTATGAAATTTCATACAGCCATTAAAAAATTAAAATTATACAATTATTTGTCAGTTTTCTTTGCTTGTGCTGCTTTTCTTGCCTGGGCTGCCTTGCAAATCTTCGAAATACATTTTGGTGCATTCGGGTCGTTAGGATCTTGGCATTTCACCTTTTCCTTCGAGCAACAAGCCTTTTTGCATTCTTTTGCACAGGCTTTATCCTTCATCGGACAATTCTTAACGGCATTGGGGTCTGAAGCGCATTTCTTTGCACAACATTTTTTCGGGCATGCGGCAGAATTGGGATCACCGCAGCATTTCTTCTTATCTTTTATAGAACACTCTTTTTGGGCGCAACACTTTTTCTTACAATCCTCTTTGCAGGCCTTTTTGTCGGCCTTGCATTCTTTTACAGCATTTGCATCTTTTACGCAGGCAGCCGCACAGCCTTTTTTGCCGTCTTTTGATGAATTCGCTTTTTTATCTCCTGCGTAAGCGAATAAAGTCAAACTGACAGTAAGCAAAACAGATAAAATCAGTAACCTTTTAGGTAGTTTACACATCAATCTTTTCCTTTCCTGAAAATAGATATATTTAATATAGATACTTTGCGGATAGAATCCTTGTTCGCAAGATTATTTAAATTTTAGGCATATTGCCTAAATATTCTGTTTTCGGCAATCCGCCGGTCAGCGGCATCGCATATTCCACAAATGCGGGTGTTATGCCGTTTCCATCTTTATTGATATATTCGTCCGGCAGAGATTTCGTTTTCTCTGCGACATTTTTCAGTTCCGTCCTGAAAAGCTCAACGCCGTAATTTTTGCCGGTTCCTGTTCTCTTCATCGCGACTGAACCATTGAGTTCCTTCATCGCATATTGAACTGCATGTCTGCCGCACCAGCGAGCTTCGGAAGCATCGACTGGAGATTGAAGGCCTGCGAAACTTCTCTGGAGATAACCGAAAGTATCTGCTCGAACGCGTTTTACCTTCAATTTCTCTTTAATCTGCGACGCGAGATAATCGGCCAGAGCGCCTGTTCCGGAAAGCTGAACATTTCCGTGCGAATCGCGTTCCTGTGTTTCGGTGATTTTTTCCGCCCATGTTTTGTGGTCATGGTCGCTCATGCCTTCGCTGACGGCAATGACGCATCTTCCGAGTTTTTTGTAAACTGCATCAACATCGGAAAGAAATTTATCCATTGAAACCGGTCTTTCGGGCAGGTAAACCAAATGCGGGCCGTCGTCATCTCTCTGTTTGCCAAGTGCCGCAGCGGCTGTTAAAAATCCTGCGTGTCTTCCCATAATGACATCGATTTTGATCCCGGGCAAAGCTCTGTTATCCAAATCATCGCCCATCAAAGCGCAAGCTACGAATTTCGCCGCGGTGCCGAAGCCCGGACAATGGTCGGTAACGAGCAGGTCGTTGTCGATAGTTTTTGGAACATGGAAAGCACGAAGTTCGTATTTAGCTTCGACAGCCATATTGTTAATAATATAGCAAGTATTTGCAGAGTCGTTGCCGCCGATGTAGAAGAAATAGCGAATGTCGCGTTTTTTGAAAACATCGAGGATTTTTTTGCAATATTCGGCATCGGGTTTGTCTCTGCTTGAGCCAAGTGCAGAAGAAGGACTTGCGGCGACAGTTTCGAGAACATCATTTGAAATTTTCATCAGGTCTATGAAATGTTCCTTAACTATGCCGCTGACCGCGTGAATTGAGCCGTAGAGGCTCTTGATTTCAGGATATTTTTTAGCTTCTTCGATGACCCCGACTAATGAAGCGTTAATTACGCCGGTCGGGCCGCCGGATTGACTTACAATCGCGTTTGCTTTGGGGGCACTTGCCATTTTATACCTTTCAAAATTCAAATAGTAAAAAAACCGGCGGTATTATACATATTTGACGTATATTCGACAATATTTTATAATATAAAAATATTATAAGCAGAAAGTTATTAATGAAAATCGGGATAATCAGCGATACGCACGACCATCACGCAAATGTCTTAAGAGCAATTGAAATTCTTAATCGTGAACAAGTCGAATATATTTTTCATGCCGGAGATATCGTTTCTCAATATACTGCACAAGCGTTCGGAGCTATGAAGAACTCGAAGTTTATAGCGGTTTACGGCAATAATGACGGCGAGAAAATCGTGCTCAAGAGCATAATAGAAGAATTTGGCGGCGAAATTCATCAGGACCCGTATCATGGCGGAGTCGCAGGTAAAAGAATTTTTATGACGCATAAGCCCAGCGTTCTCGATGAAATTATCACAAGTCAAATATATGATATTGTTATTTACGGCCACACGCATTTCAGAGATGTCCGCATTGCAGGCAAAACACTGATTATTAATCCGGGTGAAGCAACAGATTGGGTCTGCGGAAAAGGAAATCTCTGCATTGTTGAAACAGATAATATGCAGGTTACAGATTTCGAACTTTAACGTTGTTAAATTATTATCCTAATCCGATACCGACGTTTTTGCCTGCTTCGATTTTTTTGTTTATCATTACAGCGCTGACCGCTGCGGCAAAGCCGTTATCGATACCTACGACGCTGACACCGGCTGAACTATTGAGCATCGTCAAAAGAGGCGCGATGCCGCTGAAATTAGCTCCTGTGCCGCTGCTTACAGGAACAGCGATAATCGGACAATCGACTAACCCGCCTATCACAGAAGCAAGTGAACCTTCCGCTGCGGCAGCTATAATAACATTTGCCTGTTTTAGTTTTTTCAGCCTCATAAAGAGATTGTGCAATCCTGCGATTCCGACATCGCTGATGATATCGGCAGGCTGGCCCATCATTTCAGCCGTGATTTTCACTTCACTTGCTATCGGCAAATCCGACATATCGGAAATTATTATCGGCACAACTGTCTGAGCCTGCTGCGTTTTTTTCTGTTCGAGTGAAACCGTTCTGGAAATTTTATCGTATTTAACCCGCGGAAATCTTCCTGTATTTAAAACAGCATCGAAAATTCTCTCATCGGCTTTTGCGGCAATAACGTTATTTCCTTTCTCTGCCAAAGAAGAAAATACCGCAACTATCTGTTCGATGGTTTTGCCCGGACAGTATATCAGCTCCGGCATACCGCATCGAATCTGCCGATGATGATCATCGCCCGCGAAATCAAGGTCATCAAACGGCAGCTGCATCAAGGCGGCTTGCGCCTGGGCTGCTCTGATTTCCCCCGTTCTGACTTTATCCAAAAGCTCTCTTATTTGATGAGGATTAATAGTTCCACCTAATCATGTTCGAAAACTATTTTTTTGACGCTCACACCCTCAATTTCTGTAAGTTTCTTTTCGAGTTCAACGCACTTGTTCAAATCGCCCGCAAGTTCGAGAATTAACAAACCATTCGGCGAACAAAAATCTTTGCCTGCTTCGTGCAGTCCGAGCCTGGTTTTGATATAACAGCCATACTCTGTCAGAATCGGCTGAACTCCGCCGCTGCCGACTACGTGCTTCACACGGTCTGTAATATGAACGCCGAGAATGATATGAGGGTCTCTAACCATAAATTCTTCCTTAAATTAAAATAATAAATCTAAAACCTAAATCATATCGGAGAGAAATTGAAAAACAATAGGGTTTTTACCTATTATTTGCTTTTTTGAAATGTGCCTATATGGTCCATTTGTTTGAGAAGCCGGACGCGAGTTATAATGCCTTTATGGGTTTTAGGCGAATACCAGAATTTTTTATCAACAGGAAAACCGGATTTTATTTCATTTTGTTCATCATATTTTGGTCCGACACTAAATACAATCCAAGTAACCGGTGAAATTTTGGGATCTTTATAGGATGTATATTTTTGGCCTTCGATGTCAGGAAAACCATCAGGTATCTTTAATGAAAGGGAAGACATTGGTGTTCCTGAATAATCGTATCTTTTTCCAACAGCCATATATTTATATGCCAGGCCGGAATTAAATTTATCTTCCATTTTTGAATAAGTTATCGAGCCTGCTTTTGCGCCGGGCATATATCCGTTTTTAACAAGTTCCTGCGGCAAAGCCCAGGCATGTTTGCGAGCTTCAGGATTGCAGTCAATGCGAGTCGGTGGAAAATTATTATGATTGTCTGTCGCGTACGCTTCGAGAGCCAACCCGATATCTGCGAGTTCGGCGTTCACTATAAGCACTTTCGCCTGTAAACGTGCCTTCGACAGTGATGGTATTAATATTGCAAGCATTACTGCAATTATCGCTATCACTACCAGCAACTCAGTTAACGAAAAGGCACGCTTCTTTTTCATAATTTATTGACATTCAGTTAATAATGGATTGGAACATTTGAGCCAATCAGCAGCAAGCATTGCAAAGTCTTCGAAATTAACAACGCAATTTTTATTTATATCTCCTGCGGCGAACACACCGGACAGGTCGCAGCCGTCTGTAAGTACCGATCCATTGCCGTCATAATTTGTAACCCATAAACGATAACCTTCAGTATTTGGGGAAGAACCATCCTCCTGGTCAAATATAGCAATCACATCGAACTGTGCTGAAAGATTGTTTGATCCTACAGCGATGCCGGTGCCAATTCCAAGCAGAACCGGGAACGTTCTTGCTGTTCCATCGGTAATCAAAAGCTGACCGTTTGGCGCCCAGTTTGCGTCATTGACAAAATGAACTCCATTAATGCGAACCAGTCTGCTCTGATAATATTCACAGCCAGTTTGCCGTGTTTGATCAAAAATAAATTTATTTTCTGAATCTTTCACCATATCGAGCGTGATAATTTCCGGAGCAGGCAGTCCCGCACCGGGTTCGGTAAGTTCAATTATTAAATCATTTTCAGGATCTGTATCGTGGCGTTCGTTAATATTTGTTTTGCCGCCATAAAATTTAGTAAGACCTGTTACTCGCACTTTATCACCGGGCATAAATCTGTAACCTGTGCGCGGGTCGTGGTTCAAACGGTCGAGTTCGGCAATCCATTCTTCATTCGTATATCGGCCCACTCCGCCGGCCCATGGAAGATTGGCATAATTTTGTCCCATCCAAATTGCCGTGCCTGCGTGATCTGTATCTGCATCGCCCTGAATATAAATTTGCCATTGACCGCCATTAAAACCAACAGGACCTTCACTGTAATTTGCTGTTCCATCAAGCATATATTCAGACCTGTTCAAGATATATCCTTCTATAGTTACTTTATCTTCACTGCTCAGCCATGGACTGATTCCCCCGCCTATGGAATTTACTATTTGCAAATTCCAATTAGTTTCAGCCGAACAAGTTGCCGTAAATATCAAAGTCATAAGAAGTATTAATTTTTCACAATTTCTCATTTTTTTTCTTTCTTCCTTTTCCTGCGCATAAAATTATCAAAATCGTATTACCAATGCGCATAATAATATAAAATTAGTATTACAGCGTCAAGATTTTTCAAAAAATATTTTCGCTAAACAATTGATTTTATGTAGAAAATGACGGCAAAAGCATTTATAGGGATTGGCATCTTTGTTTAAACCTTCTGCAACACATGGTTTACTTTCGGAAGAGTCTGAAGTAAGGTTTATCTCTTTACAATCCGAGAAATTGTATTGCCAGCCCACATAACAATATTGTCGCACCTGCAATGGAATGAGAATATCTTTGCATGGGATTTAATTTTACGAAGCTGATTCCGCTTCTGGCAGCAAGTACAAGCGTCATCATAGTTAAAATTGTAGTTAGTCCAAACACTGCCGTTACTATCAGCAGTCCCGACAAATTGCTCTTGGCCGCAGGATACATTAACAAAGGAATAAGAGGCTCGCACGGACCAAACGCGAAAATTATAAACAGCACCCACGGCGTAATATTTGCCTTCTCATTTGCGTGAATGTGCGAATGATGCGTTTGATGAGAATGTTCGTGAGTATGTGAGTCTTCGTTTACGTGGATGTGATGATGAGTATGAGGCTTGTTTTTGTATGCCTGCCGCAAACCCCAGATAAAATACGCCAGACCAAACCCGATTAAAAGCCAGGCTGCGATATTGCCGCGAAAAGATTCGATAAATTCGAGTTTCTTTATCATTATTCCAAGCGCAACGCCGACAAGTCCCAGCATAATTGAGCTTAAAATATGGCCGATGCCGCATAGGAAAGTTATGACGGCCATTTTAGCTAAAGACCATTTTCTTGCCCACGATATCATAACAAAGGGCAGATAATGGTCTGGGCCGAATAATGTATGAAAAAATCCTATTGAAACTGCCGTTAAAATTAGGGCGTTTATTTCTGTTGACACAATCACTTTCTGCGCATAAGATTTATAAAAAAGTAATACAGTACATAGATTACCGGATTGATGGTTTGTAATCAAGAAATAATTTTAAATTTATCAGGCAGGATAGGTTAAAAGGAAAGATGTCGATAGAACCTTTTGTTAAAGAATTAGCAGACTCCACTGAATACCAGTCTTTATTGAAAGAGCCAAAAAGTTATGGTTTGCACGCGGGAAGGGTGTATTTAAAGCCCGGCGCTGATTGTGGTAAACACAACACAGGTCAGCAGGAAGAAATGCTGATTTTTCTTTCAGGAAACGGGCAGGCAATTATAGAAGAAAAGACTTTGCCGGTCGGAGCAGGGAAAATTGCTTACATTCCTCCGAATACCAAGCATAATATTGTCAATAATTCGAATGAACCGTTGAGTTATATTTTCTGCGTTGTACCTGTGCAGGAATAAGAAATTCAAAAAGGAGTTTTAACCATGAGTGAGATTGAACGAATAGGCGTTTCGCTGGAAAGTGATTTGCTGAAAATATTCGATAAGGAAATCAGCGAAAAAGGATATAAGAACCGCTCAGAAGCGATTCGCGATTTGATTCGCGAGCACCTCTCGAAAGAAAAACTCGAGCACAAAAAAACTCCCGCAATCGGAGCAATCTATCTGGTTTACGACCATCATACTGCGCATATATCGTCCGTGTTCAAAAAACTCGGCCATGACAAACCAATAAAAACTATTTCTTCAATTCACGTTTACATCGACAGGCACAACTGTCTTGAAGTTCTATTAGTCAGAGGTATGGCGTGCGATATCAATTCGCTGGGCGAAAAAATGATCAGTCTTCGGGGCGTAAAGCACGGCTATATAAATCTTGTGGCGGTAGAAAAAGAAGAATAATTATTCTGTAAGGGCGAACACATAGGTCTGCCCCTATTGTTTTTATGTGTTTGTCATCATATAGGCTCTCAGCACTTCCGCAACACTCCATGCCTGCGCAAAAGCAGCACCCGGCTGGTGCGGTTCATCGCCATCGAAAACCTCACTTATACTGCCTATACAGGCACTATTAGAGAAATGGTCGAGAAGCGGTTCGAGTCTCTCGGCTGCGATTTTTTTGCTCTGCTTGCTGTAATTATTTACTTTAAGATACGCTTCAGTAAAACCGCCAATCAGCCACGGCCAAACCGTTCCCTGATGATATGCACTGTCGCGTTCTTTAGGGCCGCCTCGATATATACCGATATATTTACTGTCGCCCGGAGCAAGAGTTCGCAGTCCATAAGGTGTCAGAAGATTTGCCTCAACGCAATCGACTACCGCTTTTTGCTGTTCGATATCCAAAGGTGAAAACGGCAGCGATACCGCAAATATCTGGTTCGGCCTGACACTTGCATCCTTATAATCCTTTGCTACGCAATCGTAAAGATAACGTCCCTGCTGATACCAAAAAGTTCGGCAGAAACTTTCGGCGATTCTGTTTGCAAGATTCTGAAACCGCTCGGTCAGCACCGCATCTTTGCCTCTGTAAAACTCAACGCAATTGCAAACCGCATTGTACCAAAGCGCGTTTACTTCGACGGCTTTTCCGTTGCGGGGCGTAAATACGACATTATCGAATTTCGCGTCCATCCACGTAAGCTGCGTATCGAAGGAACCGCCGGTGATTAAACTATCTGAATCGGCTTTAATACCGAATTTTGTTCCCTGAAGATATGAATCGATTATCCATCGAATCACGGGCATAAGTCGTGAACTGAAACCGCGCGTGTCTCCGCTGGCCTTGTAGTATCTGAACGCGGCGTGAATAAACCAAAGCGAAGCATCGATGCTGTTGAAACTTGCGCCAGTGTGGTCATCGCCGAAGAAATTGGCAATCATGCCTTCATCGGCATTATAAGCGAAATTCAGCAGCACGGAATTTGCATCTTCGTATCTTCCGCAGCAAAGCAGCAGACCTTCCAGCGCGATAAATGCGTCCCTGCCCCAATCCGCAAACCACGGAAAACCCGCAAGTATAGATTTAGTCTTGAGCTTTTCGATTTTCTTATCGATTATGAATTGCTCACCCGCAAGGGCAAGCAGTTGTACTGTTTCATCTTTTGATTTAAGATTGCTTATGATTTGCTTTTGCTGCAATTTCAGGTCATCGATAATCACATCGACATCAAGCCCTGCCATTCTATGCGCAAGGGTATTATCGCCAAAACCTGCCCAAAGAACAATTCTTGCCGGTCCATCGACCGTCCTTCTGAAATAACCCGGCGACCAAAGATCTTCGGTGTAATCGAAGCCGCGTCTTTTTTCGATGCGGTAGAAAAAGTTATGCCACCACTGCCGGTCTTCGACAAAAGCCATTTCGTCAGTAGCCATTAAAATCTGAGCATCGGGCATATTATTATTCTTGATTGAGAGGAAATCTTCCTGCCATTCTGAATTAAAACCTTCGTGTCTCTTTCCGAGATGATGATAACTTCGCATCGCCGCAAGCGGACGAACATTAAACTCAAATTTTTCCTGTACGCTCGTGAAATTATATTCGATAGCAACTATATCGGCGTCGCTCATCAGATATATGCTTTTTACGAGTTTAAACTGCGGAGTCGAATAGCTGAAGTGCACGCCTGTTTCTTTTTTAAAGCCGTTAGGCAGCACCGTTGGTTTTTCAAGAGCCGGCGGTTCGAATTCAAAATAATTCAGATTAAATCTGCCGTGTTCGGTGATAATCGTTTCCTGGCAGTTGGAAAGAGCGACCGTACGGTTGACAACCGGATTCAAAGCCCCGGTAAGCAGACCGTGATATCGCCTTGTATTATTTCCGCAAAGAGTTCCGCATGCGAAACTGCCGCGCCTGTTGCTAAGCAGCCATTCAGATGAAATGAGTCTTTCATATTCACTTATGTGTATCTGATTAGGTTTTGGTATTTGAAGGATTTGTTCCGCCACTGATGTATCAGTCTCCTATGAAAAGATTAAGCTTTATTATACTGCTTGTTCAACCTCAACGGATTTTTTTTGCCTTTGGACTTTTTTCCGCATCGTTTCTCAAGATTCCCCATGATATTCATAAAATTGATGTAAGAATCGTACGGCGAATCATAAGGATTGAAATATTTATGAACATCGCCGTCCGAAAACCATTTCGTGCACATATAATAGAAATGGTCAGATGTTTGCAGCTTTCGCCAGTCCGCAAGCAGCTTTTGGTCGCCGCTCTTTTTGATTGTCTGCTCTATACGGTATATTTCGTGCAGCGCATTGGACTGCATTGCATTTCCCAGCCAGGCAGAAACGTCTCTTTCCGTATCCGCCCAGCTAATAAGTCCGGGTACGTCTACTGTATCTGTTGCAGGGTAGGACGCTATCGCTTCCGACGGCGTTTTGAAATTATTGTCCGGATTTCTAAGTATTTCTTCCGGCAAATGCCTGAGAAAATCGAATATGCCCGTATCTTCCCATTGATGTTCGCCGAAAGTTTCATAATCCATAAAAAGATTAACGACGTAGCCATTTCCATTCACCTGGTTGACCCAGTTTGTAAATTTTCCTGCCATAAGAGGCCATTCATTCCAGCCTTTATTAGAGAACCGAAACGCGATATCGTCGCTTAATGCGTAATTTTT
>MHXZ01000002.1 GCA_001825665.1 Planctomycetes bacterium GWF2_41_51
AAGTCGATTTAAATTCTTCCCCATGGGGAAGAACCCATTAACCCTCTCTTAGCTTAAGAGGCTATACTGTGCCATTTCTCCTGACGGCAAACAATTAAGAGGTAAGTAAATATCGTCTATATGCGGAAGATGATAGCCTCATTTTTTATGCGTTGATGGAAATGATATACTTTTTTGCAAGTCTGCTTCGTGACATAGTAAACGGTTTGTGCCGAATAATTTTTACCTGTCCAACGTTATTATAAAAGGACTTTTTCAGGGATGACTAAATAATATTTATGTTCGGATGATTATCATTGTAAGGGTTCACATAAAGCACGCAAATTTTCATAAGGTGTCCCAACAGGAATTTCACAACCCGCATTTACGAAAAATGGTTTTCCTGCTTTCTTATAAATTGTCTTATTTGCGATTTGATTTTTTCAGGATCGGATCTCATAACGGAATTGACGGGATCGAGATTGCCTGCAAGTTTCTCGGGGGCAAAATCAATCTTTTCACCCTTAAGCATGCCACAATATCTTTCATAGCTATTCATTAATATGTTCCTAAACTTAGTGCGCTGTTTATAAATGTATCATAATTTTGCTGTGTTTTTGGGGATAAAGGAGTGTTTATGGGGGCAGCAGTAGGCATAATTATGTATCTTCCGTCTTTTTTTGCAGCGTTCATACAATTTTGTACCGCCATTTTGATATTTTCCGTATCTGCTGTTTCGAGTAACTTTAATTGAATATTCCCGAAGATGCAAATTTTTGAGCTGATTCTTTTTTTAACCTCGCTCAATTCAATGTCACCATCAGGAGGCGCTTCGCAAGGGTCAATCGCATCACAACCAGTTTTGCAAATTAAATCCAGAATTTTATTAATTTTTCCGTGGCAGTGCAATCGTACTTTTGCACCTTTGCTATGTATCAACTCCGTCATTTCAGAAACGAACGGCACAACGAATTTTTCAAAAAGCTGCGGAGGCATATACGGCGGGGAAGCATATTCCGGGCCGCAAATTCTGTATAAATCAACAACATTCACATCAAGCATTCTTTTTAAATTTTCCATAATGCGAGAATGTATTCTTTCCAGCGTTTTTATAAAATGGTCAGTATCAGTCATTGCCCAAACCGTATAATCGCCAAAGTTCATTAAATCAGCGGCAAAACATAAAGCATCAGCAAGAGACGCCATAATTATGCCATTAGAACCGACTTCATTTTTTATTCTCTGGTAATCTGAAATATCATATTCTGCCGGTTCATATGGTACGGATAACGCTTTTTCCACATCATCAACGTTCTTGCACCAATGTTCGGTTTGCCAAACTGTATGCACGTTATCAATTACTTTTGTTGTGTTGGTGATATCGCCTTTTGGGGTATGGATAATTTTATTTATAATTTGCGCATCATTTTCACGCGATTGCCTGATTTCCATTTCAACAGGAAAAGAGGATTCAAGGAATTTTACATTTGAAAGTGGTTCCCACATACAAACGCAGTCTGTGTCCTGCCGAATTTTCTGCATCAACTCGTAGTAAGACGGGTCATTATTTTCAAATGCCTTACTGTTGAAGCCGCATAATTCATAAGTCGAGACAGGAACCCTGTCGGGAATTTCGCCATTCAATACTTTAAGCAGTCGTTCTCTTGAATTCATCAATTTTCTTTTTCCTGTCTTATTTCTACCATTTCCAAATTTTCGGGGTCAATTGTTTTAAAAATTTTAACTGAATTTTTTTGCGAATTAAATATGTAATCATTACCCGGCATAATTTTGCCCCTGACTGGTATTTCCGTTTCAAAAGTTTTCTGCTCATCAGAATAATTTGCAATGATTACGGCAATTTTATCTTCAAGCAACCAAACAGCGGCCTGCATTTGCGGATATGAGACATTTTTTCCGTTCCATTTCAGCTCAAATTTATTCTCGCTATCGATACAATTTATAAGTTCGCCATAGACGAGATATTTTTTTGTCGTGTTGCGCATTGAAATGACTTTTTTGAAAAAATCTTTTCTGGCGACATTTTTTTCATCTAAAATATATTCCGGCGGCATCCATCCATTCTGAATCCCCCAAAGCAAACATCTTGCCTGGACAATTTTCCATGCTTTGTCTTCGGGGAAATAGCAATTCGAACCAAAGTAAAGCGTGTATCCGGAATATACCATAGGCAGCATCGGCAAGTCATTCGGCTCTCTGAGCATCCAAATAAGGAAACTGTCAGCCATATCCATATATGGTTCCGCGGCAAATTCTGTTGTAACAACAATCTGGTTGCCGTTTTTGTCTTTGATAGTCCGAAGTTTAGCGAGCATTTTCCTGTAACCTTCGACCCACCAGCTTCCGCCGCCGATAGGATGGCCATGATTTTTGTCATAGCAGAGTTTGATAGGTGCGCCTGCTACCTGATCAAGATAGATGGCGTTAACTCCAAGCTCATCGACAATTCTCCTCGTTAAATCGTAGATATAATTTTGCCATTTTTCTGTATAAGGACACACCACGAGAGTTTTAGGTGCGGGACCGTAAAGTTCTTCATAAGGGCTGCCATATTTATCTTTGCAAAGCAGAGGCATATAATCATTGATGTCTTCGATATCATAGCTGACTACCCTGGCGTTGATATAGGGCATAATTACGTAATTGCTGTCCTGTGCCAAATCGCGGATTTGATCGGTTACTTGCGGTTTAGCCGGGAAATAATGGGGCAACTGATGGTCGAAAATATTATTGTGCCAGCGATACCAGTGAACGCCAACCGGAGAATTAAATTCTGCCTGAAAATCATTTATCGATTTGTTTTTTTCTTTTACATCTGCGGTTGCTCTATGATAATCGCCGACATTAAGCCAAACTCCGACATTTTTCGCGAGTTCGGGAACGGCTTTATTATTTTTAAGTTTTCCGTTGGCTGTCCATTTAGCGTTATTAACGGCAAATTGCCTGTAAATTTTACATCCTTCAATCCAGTTGCCGTTATAAACGCCAAGCATTAACGGATAAGGCGAAATAAAATCGCTGCCTGCAATGCCGATATTTTCCGGGAACATCTGAATGAAAAATTCTTTTCCCGGATCGCATACGAAATATTTGGGCCAGCCCTGCGGGTCGTGTGCGGCCATATACACAGAAGCATTGTTCATATCCGCTAAAATAAATTGAGCGGGCATCCACCAGCCTTCACCGTATTCGCAGAATAATCTTTCGCTGCAATCATTATACATTAAACCGATGTTCTTGCGCGGCAGGGCGATATCATATTTGGCTTTTTCGAGCAGCCCTGCTATGTATGGGAATTTTATTTCGGCAAGTCCCCATATTTTACTATTATTTTCAATATCGATATTCCATTTTGCTATTCCGCTGTCTTTAGGCAAATTCACAATGACTTTGATATTGACGGAATTTGGACTGTTTCTTAAAGAAACATTCGTCCATTTTAATAAAGCTGTTTTGCCGCCGTCGGTGAGGTTTTCCACGATGCTCGAAGTACACGGCAAATCCAAACTGCTGATAAGTTCTGTGTTATCGCCTTGCTCGAATTTTATCTGCCACAATTCGCTTTTTAACGGTTTATCATAAAAGCCCTGACCGGGAACGAGATTGATGTGTTCTATGTCTGTGCGTTTATCCAACATCGAAGCGGGACTTTTATATTTGCCCTCGAAAACAAATTTTACATAATCGTTTTCGAGAATCAAAACATCCTCAGAAGAATTATCTTCTTCAGAAAAATTTAAACCATCAAAATGGGCCATACCGCCTGAAATCAGGACTATTCTTAATGTATGGTCTTTTAAATCGGGCCTTGAAGCAGCATTGAAATTCAAAGTAACCGGCTGAAAATGTTTTAAATTCGTATCATTTATAACAGATGAAAGCCGAATGGTATCCAGAGCGACAAATGTGCCATTGCCTTTATCGCATTGCAGGACAACAAAGCTGTTCTTTGCGCTGTTGACGTCATTTGCGGCGACAAATAATTTGAGATTGTATATTTTTTCAATTCTTATCTTACCTATTTTCTGCACGGCCTGAGAATTAAATAAATAGAGGCTGTTTTCTCCTTCGATTATATCCATTTCGTTGGCCTGCTCTTTATAGATGTTCCAATAACCACCGCTGATATTCCAGCCATTTATTTTCGGTGATTCGATTTGGGATGTGTTTTCGGGGAAATCAACTTCCTCAAAACCTCCATTTATCAGTTCTGCGGCAAAACATTGCGCAAAAGACAATACAATTACAGTTAATATTATTTTAAACACAGACACCATCCTTTATTTATTCACTGTGCCGTCATCTTCATAATCGCGGTTAACTGATTTGAGGCGTTTAAAAAGTATTTTTATGTCATTCAACCCGCCGAGGAAAAACCATACGGATGTAACCGCACTCAGTGTCAGGGTGATGATAATGAAAAATTTCCAGAAGACATTCCAGAATGATTGCGGTAAAGGCCAGATAAGATTAATGATTGTGCCGGCAATCAGAAATAAGCCGCAAAAAGCTATAAAACCCGACATAGTCAGGTAAACAGCTTTGTCGCTGAATTTAAAATTTTCGTCTATGCCGGTAATTTTTTGCCATAACGGCAGATTTTTCGAAGCATTGTATTCTATTGCCTGGTCATCTTTAATCTTGTAAATCCCTCTATTGAGGAGTTTGTCAAGGTCGAAGTTTTTGTTCTCAATCAGCGATAAAACAATATAAACTGCTGACGAAGCTATCATCGCGATAAACCACAGCCATTGTGAATTTATTGGAAATTCCAACCCTCTTGCATTCCAGATTCTCTGAAAAACAAAATTTATGACGGCCACGATAATACCGGTTATAAGTGCGCCGTAAGCTCCGGATACAGAACCCTTTTTCCAATAAAGTCCTCCGATAATGACGGCTCCTGCTCCTCCGAGCCAGATGGTTCCAGTCATTGCGAAATACATCAGCACGTAATCGTTTTGCGGGAAAAGAAGACTGAAGAGGAATGAAAAAACCGCGACTCCGGTAATTGAAAGTTTCAGGTAGCTCATCTGTTTTTCATGCTTAAATTTTTTCCCGCGCAAAGGCATAATAATATCCTGCACAAAAATGCTCCCCCACGAATGCATATAGGTATCGTCTGTGCTGATAAGCGCAGAAAGCATAGCCGCTCCGAAAGCTCCAAGAAGACCTACGGGCAAAACGCTGGAAAGAATAACCGTAGTCGTCAACTGCTTTTGAAGACTTGGGTTTGAAATCGAAGTCAATTGTTCATTTACGGCCGAGGCCATTTCTGAAAAAGAAAAATGGCGTAATAACACGTAAGCGAAAACAGGCACAATGAAAACCATACATTGCTGGGTTAAAGCTCTCCACAAACCAAAAATATTACCCATTCTCGCTTCGTGTGCGTTTATCGCTGCGCCGAAGTAACCCTGATTTCCCTGCCAGGCTCTGATGCTATAGAAAAGACCAATTATCTGTATGATATAAAACCATACATTGAAATTTCTGGTCTGAGCAGCCATAAAAGGATTAAGCATCGACTGACCTTGCGGACGCTGGGAAAGAATATTTATCAAATCATCCCAAGGCATTTTGAACAGCAAAAAAATAATTATTGCGCAAAACACAAAATTAAACAACGTACCCTGTATAAAATCGGTTACCATCACGGCAATTTGGCCGCCGAGGAAAGTAAAATACAGCGAAATTCCAATCAGGAAAATCATTATGCTGGCCAGTACGATATCGAATGTCAGAAAACCGATATGAATGTTAATTACAGGAAGGCCGCAGAAATACTGGAAAAATCTTGCACCGACAGCGGGGAAAATTCCGAAGTTCAGCGTACCCGAAATAAAAATAAGAAAACCGGAAAAGATTCTGAAACGTTTATTGTAACGTTTTTCGAGAAGCTGCGCTAATGTCATTGCCCTTGTTTCGCGGTATCGATAAACAACCCAACCGGTTAAGGCAATAACAACCATCGCGAGATTTACCATCAGCCCCCACCATATCAGCGAGAAACCGGCTTCATAATAAGCTTCAAAAAAAGCTATGACGGTAATTGCGCCAAGGCCCGCAATACCTTCTGAAACGCCGAGCAGATACCTTCCAGCGCAACGATTCGCGACGAGGAAATCAGCAACAGTTCTTTGATATCTATTCGTTTTTAAAGCCGCCCAGATCAGCACCGCGATCAAAAAGGCAATTATTGACCAATCTATATATCCCAATTGCATATTCCTTTATTTCAATTAATTGTTCGCAGTCCAGTTTTGCGCGAGAATAGCGAAATCAGCAAAATTAACTGTACAGTCTCCATTCAAATCGCCAACAACAGGATAATAATCGGACTGGAGTTTGTCAAAGGAACAATCATCCATAACAGAGAAACTCATCAAACGTCCTTTTATAGGATTTCCGCTGTTAAGGCTCGGGTCAATAACGTCTATCCGCCAATAATATGTTTTATTTTGCTCGATAGTCGGTAAATAACTTGTTGCAGCCTGAGTTGAAATTACCTGTGCCAGATTTTGAGCATTTTCGCCGAAATAGACATTGCAGGTAACCGTATCTGTTTCAATTCGAGGGTCGGGCAGTGTCCAGCTTAGACCTGCGAAGTCGCCTCGGCCAATGGTTGAACCGCTTGCAGGAGTTTCCATAAAAGCATCGAGCGTAAAATCATCGAAGTGCAACCACGACTCAGAAACAATCCGTACAAGCAATTCACGGCCTGCACAATGCGGATACATCGAGCTGTCAAATTGCAGATTGCCGTAGAAGAACTGATTTCCGGCTGTGATGACTTCGCCAAGATTAATCGCTGCCAGACGGTCAATGTAAACAGTTTCACCTTCGGTGTATTTCGACATCAAAACAATTTCACTGTAAATCGGCGTTTGTCCTTCGACAACACCAGCGGCAAAATTCAGATTGTAAACGGTGTCTGCTTTGATAATGCCGACATTCTGGGTTGCAGTTCCGCCGAAAAGATAAAGTTCATTTAAACCATCAATGGGAGTAAATCCCAATTCTTTGAAAACCACATAATATATTGAATTCTCAATTGTCCATGCCGGTATAACCGGAAACTCGATAAAATTACTGCCTTGCGGCACTACAGGAATCTCGAAACTTCCATTGTCAAGAACGTTTGCAAAGGAAACCGAACATAAAATTAAAACTGCGCTAAATATTATAAATCTTTTATTCTTCATTTTAAATTCTCCAGTATATTTTTCATTTTATTGAATCGTATTTACAAGCCAGTTATCTGCCATCAAAGCTAAATCACGCATATTAACAATACAGTTGCTGTCGAAATCTCCCGACGGACTAACAAATAATTTTACGTCATCGATATAACTGAATGCATTCGAATACAACGAAGCAACCAACGGCTGGCCGAGAGCAGA
This sequence comes from Planctomycetes bacterium GWF2_41_51, assembly GCA_001825665.1. Classification (GTDB taxonomy): domain Bacteria; phylum Planctomycetota; class Phycisphaerae; order Sedimentisphaerales; family UBA12454; genus UBA12454. Next base: position 7,404 of record MHXZ01000002.1, read on the forward strand.
GGGATTCTGCGCGGAATCGAAAACAAAATTAATTTCCTGACTCCACTGATATGTGCTCATAAAAAGCGGCAGATACGAACCTGAATAATGGAAGAATTCGCCTGATGGATTTTCAAAGGCCGCGAAGAAATAATGATTAGGGTATGACAGTGAACTTACCATCAATCTGAATTTAAGTATGTAGCGGGTATTTTCCTGAACAGTCAGGCCGGTATTCTGATAAACTTTGCCGCCGTAAAAATAAAATGCCTGATACCCTTCGGGAGGAGCTGCACCTGCTCCGCCTTCGGTCATAAGCATATAATCATCGGTCATTAGATACCAGGCTGCATTGGTGCTCCATAAGAATTCCGGGGCATCTGCAAGACCATCATCTTTTGTAATAGTTCCGCCAAATGGAACAATGGGATTTTCAAAACCTCCATTTACAATATTGTTTTCATCGCAGCTTGACGCGTTCACTATAACAGGCGCCAATAACAAAAAGACTGACAATAGGAAATATGTATTAACCGTTTTCATAAAATACCTTTCAATTCGAAATTTAATCAGTAAATTCTTCTTCTATAAGCCTTGAAGCCAATTTTCAGCAATAATTTCCAAGTCGCTATAATCGACACTTCTGTCTCCATTTATATCTGCATTAAATGGTTTTATATCCAGCATTCTTAATTCATTTAGCGGCAGATTCTCATTAAAATTATGTATTTCTTTGGGATAAATTCCGACAAGCTGCGTGCTTCGGCTGTTGACTCTGTAAATAATGACTGTTTTTGTTTCAGGTTTGAAATATGAGTTTAAGTCAACCGAGAAATTTATGTTCTGCGTGCTATTAGTATAATTTACAAGGAAAATGCCTGTCGTGCCATCTTCTGCTTTCCATATAGAACCCTGCACGGCAGGTAAAGTTGGAATATTTGGCTTTACAGGATCAATCGTCCACGATTCGGTAACCGTTTGTGAACTTCCAAGAGTTGCCATCAATTCACCATAAGTAAGGAATTTTCTCCACTGCACTCTGAAAAGACCAACCTGTCGAAGGAATTGACATTTTTTTTCGCTTCCTATCGCAAATAATTGTTCAGGGGTCATCCATCCGCACTGCGAACCCCAAAGAAAATTCCTTCCTACGTACATTCGCCACGCGGTATCTGACCATCCAAATGACGCATTGCTGCCCATATATAATGTATAACCGGAATATACCGCAGGCATCATCGGAATGTTTTGCTCATCGAGACCCATTGACCAGATGAGAAAAACATCCAGACCGTCCATATACGGTTCGGCAGTAAATTCTCCGCATTGAATAACTTCTTTGCCGGATTGCGCCGCGGTTTCTCTAATTTTATGCAGCATTTTTCTATATCCATCGACCCAATGGCTTCCGCCGCCAAGAGCGTGTCCGTGTGCCGCATTATAACATGGCATCGGGTGTGAGCCTGCAAGCTGGTCGTGATAAACGGCATTTGCGCCTATTTCGCTGCTGATTAAAGTTTGACTAATTGTATTTATCTTATTTTGCCAAAAATCCGTGTACTGGCAAACCGTATGAGTCAGTTTACCATCGAAAACTTCATCATAAGGATTGCCTTGTTTATCTATACATAACCAGTTTTGATATTCTTCAATATTGTTATGGCTTATGACTCGGGAATTAATATAAGGCATTACAATCCAGCCTCTTGAAACCATATCCGCAAATTGTTCAGGATAACCCGTCTTGGCAGGAAAGTAGTTCGGCAAATCCTCATCGAAATTGTTATTGTGCCAAAAATACCAATGCACACCGAGCGGAACATTGAAAAAAGTCTGCGCCTGATAAAGCAAAGCATTGCGAGTTGCGGTAGGAATCTCCGGAGGACAGGGGGTATCACCAAAACGCATCCAAAGGCCAATATGTTTGAATTGCTGGGGCATAGATGTTCTTTGACTTATTCTTCCTTCTGCAGTCCATGGTGCTGTTATCGCGAACTGTCGATAAATTTTGCATCCTTCCATCCACGCTCCCTGATAAACACCAAGTTTCACTGGGAAACCATCAAAGCCCTTGCCGGTTGTTCCGGCTTGTAAAGTATCGAGAATAAAATATTGTCCCGGCACTCCACGGAAAGACTTGAGCGTTGAAGTGCGGTCGTGCGCTCCTATGTAAACGCTGTCTGTGCCTTTTGTCGCACAAACAAACTGCATGGACATGCTCCAACCATCGGGATAAATGCCATAAAAACCCAGGGTATTATTTTTGTAGAGCTTGCCCCAGTTATCCTGCGGCAGCGCTATATCGTATTGGCCGGACTCGAGAAATCCGTTTATTTTTGGAAATTCGACATTGTTAATGTCTGGCATTGAAGGATTATCCTGAATGGAAATCATCATCGAAGCTATACCGGAATTATTCGGAAGCTGAATAGTTACCTTGACGTTAAAATTGTATTGACTGACTTGCCAAACCATTTCTAAATTGACGGTGCGGTCTTTCGATATCTGAACGGAACTGCTTTGAAGATTTTGTGTTCTGCTCTCGACAGTATTGCTGTTTAGAAATTGAATTTTCCATAACGAGGCATCTTGTGAAGACGAATTTATGTGCTGCTGCCCCGAACTTTTATCAATTAACGATTTCAATCCACCATTTGAAGAATTAAAAACAAATTGCGCATAATCGTTTTCAATAACAATATCTGCAAAAACATTTACTGATAATGCGAGAAACGCAATTACCAAACCGAATATTTTGTTTATATTAGTATTCACTTAACCACCAATTGCCCAATAAAACAATATCTTCAAAATTGATTTTGCCGTCAAAAGTAACGTCACCATACGGCAGTTCACAAATTTCCCGATTATTCGTCAATTTGATATTATCCAAATAAACCACACCTTTTCCCCCGGGAGTTGAGCCTCTATTCGGCAAATCACTGTCATCGAATCCAATATATATCGCAGAGATATTTGCAGTATCGATTCCGAATTGTGTGATATCTTCTATATTTATTGCCCATTGATGCCATTTTTCATCAGAAAAATGCGATGAACTATAAAGATATCTTGCTTCAAAATTTAGGCCATGAATATCTTTGACAATTAAATAGATTCTTTCGTTCACATCATTGATTCTGTTGCCGCAAAAACTAATGCATAAATTTTTTAACCCCGGGGACTGCCAATTGCCGCCAAAAGGTGAATTTACAATGTCATATTCAATTTGCGAATAATAACCATTTGCTGAATAGCTATTATCATAAGCGAACATCAGCGATTTTCTTCCGAGATACCTGTTTTCAAAATCGTCTTCAATGGAAATGCTCGAACCGGACATATATGTATCCGTCCATTTGTTTTGCAGTTCCTGAATATCACCATACACTTCAAAATCATCTATCATAATTTCATTAGAATTAGTTTTCAGTATAATATTATCCAGATGAATCATTCCGCCGGAATGGAACCTTACCTGTAACCGGCAGCCGGCATAGAACGAATAAAGCGGGCAGGTAAAGTCGATGCTTGATTGATACCATTGATAAGATGCTGAAATAAAATCGGAGAACGTAATTTTCGCAAGTTCATGTTTTTCATTTGAGGCATCTATAGCTTCCAGAATCGCATAACTTCCAGCAGGTGCGTTTTGAATTTCATTTGCAGCAGCCCAAAATTGCAGATTGTACGAGTGGCCGCCTCTTATAATTACAGGAATTTGATTGATATCTCCGTTTAAGAAATAAAATTCGTTGATGCCATCAACCGGCGGCAAACCACCTGTTTTAAATAATATACTATACGCATTATCAATTGTCCATCCGGGCAAAATCGGATTCTCTATGGAATCTGAACCGACCGGAATTACAGGCTGTTCAAAGCTTCCATTTTGCAGTAGATTATTCGACTCTGCCGCAAAACTGAGTTGAACAAGCAAGGCCGTCAAAATTAAAATAAAATTCTTTCTTCCAAAAATCAAATAATGCACTCCTGACTATAATTTGTTCGTATCAATCAGTTTAATGTTATTTAGTTTCTCTAACTGGGCTCCATATTGTATTGAGATAGAACCGCAGGAACCGTGCGCTTCATCATTATCAAAATAAACTTCTATGCCATAGTTGGCGCCTGGTTTGGATTCCAAATCGACACAAAAAACACCATTGCCGGTTTCATTGATGTTTTGCAGCAATTCCTGATTCTCATACAAAGAAAATTTTGCAATTTGAGGCAGTAAAAATTTTGCTGTTTCTTCGAAGCAAATAGAAAATTTATCAATTCCGGAAATGTATTTAGTAATATCAAGTTTTAACGACTTGAGCGAATTATCGGTAAAAGCCCATTTTCCGATTTTAATTTTAGTAACGTTCTGTTTTTGGTCTTGATTTATTTTGCGAAGTTTCTCTATTGATTCATAAACTATTCTGATTTCCGCAGTCAAATCTTTGATTAACAGGGTTTTTACCGGTTTTGCGGAATTTATCCATTTTTCTTCCCATGAAGAAACATCAAATTCTTCATTTTTATCAATAGCATCAAAGAAACTTTTCCATCTTTCGACATAGAAGCTGCTTATCAGACCGCCCCATAAACGTGCGGCATAATCAGCAAGAAGTTTTCCGCCCCATACGGTCAGCAGCCTGCGGGCATTATTCTCGTAATAATCAGCTTCAGAGCTTGTACTTGCGTTTTGTCTTGCGGCTTTTATCCACGTATTAAGATTCCTGCCTGGGATATGTGCCGCTAAAGAGTCAATCTTGTCTAACAATTCAAAAACTTCTTCTGCTTTGGCGGAATTCTTTTCGTTTATGCAGACTTGTAAATGCTTATCACACACCATCCCTGCACAATGTGAAATCAATTCGATAGTATCAAATAAATAGAAGTTGTTTCCTTTAAACTCATCGAGCATTTCTACAAATATTCTCAAAGCCTCAAAGACTTCATCATTATATCTGACAGAAGAAACGATTTTTTCTGTCGGTCTTGCCTGGAAACCATGTTTGATATTGGCGTTGCTTTTGTTATAAATATTTGCAATTAATATATCCCAGGCTTTGTTGAGTCGTGAATTGAATCTGCCGTAACGGTATATGCAATAAGTTTTAATCCATTGCTTCAAATCAATTATATTCTGGTTCCAGGCCGAATCGGCAAGGAGTTCATAAATAACTTCGTTATTTTCGATGCCTTCAGGTGAAATTCCGAAACCGGCAGGATTGACATCGGCTTTTAGGATTGGTTCGCGAGAATGAGCAAATAAGTTTAAATCTCCATTTAGCGGGTCATTGCCGCCGAAATTATGAACAAAGCTGTATATCCATTTCTTTCCGTAAAATCCATCAAATTTCTTCCAGCCCTGAAATTTTTCATTGCAAAGATCTATTACAATCACGTCATCGTCGGGTACTCTGCTGAATAATGCATGTACATTTTCATTGTTCCAGAAACAGCCGTTAAAATAAAAACTCCAGCCCTGCATTACCCATATACCATCAGGATTGCCCGCCTTAATGCCTTTAAATATCAACTCTCCATATTCAGCGAGATGATTAAGTATGTTGGTATTTAGATTGCGCGGATGGTTTTCATGGAATATATCAGCTAAATAATATTTGCATTGACCAAATACGTTTGAATATTCTTTTATGAAAAGCTCACTGATTTTGCCGAACATCGCAGATTGCGGTGAAAGCAATTGTGTTCTGTATTGATCATCGAACTGAGCCCATTGCTCTGATTTTGTGACTCTTTCACTGGTGTAAATATTTGTAAATGCAGTTGGCACATATCCGCTGAATGCCGGAACGATTGGTTTCATATCAAGTTCACGCATCCGCTGGAGAATCCTGGTTTGAAGCCTGCATTGATTATCAATCCAATTCTGCGGCAAAGGCCCGGCAAAACCGTTTAAATTTCCACATCGATGCCACGCAAGATATGCCGGTCCTGTAAAAAAGTCATTAAGCTGATGATTGCTTATTCCGAGTTCATTCCAGACTTTCTGCCAGATATATTCCTGACCGATTAACGCCAGCGGCATATTTATTCCATGCAGAGCCATCCAGTCAAGCTCTCTCTGCCATCTATCCCAATCCCACCATACGCAGCTGTAACTGAACGTGCACATATTCATATACAAACGGAATCTATAAGGTGTTTGCACACGTTTAAAATAAGCACGAGGAACATCTTTGGGATTGGAAATACTTTGACCGCTCCAGGTGAAATTGAAACCATAAAACTCGCGAAGATATTCGTATAATCCGCGCGCGGCAGCAATATTGTTATTTGCCCTTATCACAGCCTTGCCGTTGATATGTTCGATTTCAAAAGTGTCAAATTCCTTATCTTCCGGTAAAAATTCAAAATGAATCTCAGGCCGATTAGAAGGCAATCTATGAAGTATCTCTTTTACACCGTTGAATAACATTTAACCTGCCTTGGAATATTAATATTTTATCCAGTTAAAATTGTTTTGAATACCTTTGCTCTTATAATTTCGGCTCCATTTCAGAGTCCATAGCTCTTCGAGCTTAACGTTGCGTCCGCTGAAATCTAAAAATAT
>MHXZ01000003.1 GCA_001825665.1 Planctomycetes bacterium GWF2_41_51
CAATATTGTTTGTTTTACAAAATCATGTTCATATTCCACCAGACTAATCGGATTATCTATGCTGTTCATTAAAACCGCAGGTTTGATTCCACCATTTCTATGATAAGAGTCAATTTCACGTATATATGGAAGAATCATCGCCCTCTCTTTTAAAAAATGTATTTCGATTTCGAACTTGGATATGGAAAATCTGCTGCCATTTGCAATATAGAAGTTTCACCGAAGAGTGAAACAATCTTTCCATTAGAGAACAAACCCAACTTCACCTTATTTAAAAAAAATACATCCACACAATAATACTATCAGATTGTTGACGGAGTAAAAAATACTTTGTTTCTTTTATCGGACAAAAACTATTTTTGGCGAACATGGATTATCGCATTTGCATTTTTAGTTGGTACAGGTTTTGTGTATCGCCAGGCAAGAGCGAGAGAATCTCTTATAGAATCCAAAGTTTCAATAAGGACAATCCCCCTTAAACACTTCCCAATAAACATTTATAAATGGATAGGAAAAGACATTTCTATGGATTACCCCATAAAGGAAGCTACGGGAAGCAACGATTATCTTCTGCGACTTTATAAAACTGAAAACGGTCAATGGGTGCATTTATACATTACTTATTGCTCGCAACCCAGGAATATGCTCGGACACAGACCCGAAGTATGCTTTAGAGCAAGCGGATGGAATATTCTCGATGAAGAAAAAACGACTTTTACAACAACATCAGGCAAAACAATTCCCTGCATAAAATATCTATTTGAAAAACCTGTCGGACTACGAGATGAATTTACAGTTTTAAATTTTTACATTCTTAACGGGCGACTGACAGAGGACCATAAAGAATTTTCGGGCATAAAATGGCGAAGACTTGCCAATCCCAAGGAGCAGGTCAGATATGTTACGCAAATACAAATCAGCTCTTCAAACGAAGAGGCTGCTATTTCAGCGGCTAAAGAAATGTCGGACCTGATAATAAAATTTTTTCCTGATGAACAAGGCCAGGTAAAAGCGAGCCTTGCGATAAGCAGTAACAATTTACAATAAAACAAATATAAGTTTTTTAAATTGATAAGGTAAATGCAATTTTTTTTGTGCACCCGACAGGACAGAGTGCAGGCAGAGAACAACATGAAACTTAAGATTTAAACTTTTTTTAAAGGAGAACAAAATGAAATCGTTCGGAACAAAAACAAAATCCTATACAATGGAATTGCTGCTGGCATTATGCCTAATCTCATTTGCCTCTGTGAGCATGGGCGATTTAACTATTGACAATGGGCAACCAGGCACTTCATCAACAGGCAGCTGGGCTGCATCAGGCGCTACGGGCTATTATGGAACGGATTCTCTCTGGGCCAGAAACGGCGCAACATATACGTGGGCGATGAGCGGCCAGTCTTCGGAGACTTATGAAGTGCTGATGTGGTGGACGGCATTCCCATCACGAGCGAGCGCAGTAAGCACAGTGATTACTCACGCGGGAGGACAACAGACATTAACAATAAATCAACAAGAAAATGGAGGACAATGGAACAGCCTGGGAACATATACGTTCAACGGCACAGGCAGCGTAAGAATTACTGCGGCAAACGGTGATACAGTAAGTACCTGCGCAGATGCGGTGTGGTTTAAAACAGTCTCTGCAAATAATGCACCTATCGCATCCATAGATTCCATTACTCCAAATCCAGCGGAGTCAGGACGGGAGATACAATTCACAGGACACGGAACAGACAGCGACGGAACAATCGCAGCATATAACTGGGAGTCGAGCATCGACGGCGTTTTGAGCAACGCCGCTTCTTTTTCAGCATCTGATTTAAGCGAAGGCTTACATACAATAATTTTTGAAGTACAGGATAATGACGGGGCATGGTCGGCACCAGTTGAGCAAACACTGACAGTAGGTCAGCCGCCTGTCGAAGTGATTATCGATAATGGAGATGTGGGGACAACATCGACCGGCACATGGGCAGTTTCAGGCGCATCAGGAGCTTACGGCACAAATTCGATTTATGCTCAGACTCTCAATGCGACATATACGTGGAGATTTACACCGGCGACAACAGGAGCATACAAACTGGCGATGTGGTGGACGGCGCTATCGAGCAGAAACACTAGCGTACCGGTAAGTATTCAGCACAGCGGCGGCACTGCAAGCGCGACACTTAATCAAACACAAAACGGCGGACAATGGAACGAAATCGGTCAATACACATTTAATGCAGGAACTGCTTATAACATAACAATTAGAGCGACAACGGAAACACCGCCGAGCACATGCGCAGACGCGGTCAAATTCACTCTTATGGGAAGCGGAAATGTGCCGCCTATTGCGGTAATAGATTCGATAACGCCTAACCCGGCGAATGTCGGACAGACTATACAATTCAGCGGACATGGCACAGACAGCGACGGAACAATCGCGGCATATAACTGGGAATCAAATATTGACGGCGCATTAAGCAGCGCCAATTCATTTTCCACATCGGCATTGAGTCAAGGCGTTCATACAATAATTTTCGAAGTACAGGACGATGACGGCGAATGGTCATCGCCGGTTCAACAAACACTGACAGTAGGTCAGCCGATTACCGAGGTTATAATCGATAACGGCAGCCCGGAGTGCTCATATATGGGAACGTGGGCGGCATCGGGCGCACCAAATCCGTACGGCACAGGTTCGATTTATGCCCAGACTCTCAATGCGACATACACCTGGAGATTTACACCGGCGACAACAGGAGCATACAAACTGGCGATGTGGTGGACGGCGCTATCGAGCAGAAACACGAGCGTACCGGTAAGTATTCAGCACAGCGGCGGCACCGCAAGCGCGACACTTAATCAAACACAAAACGGCGGTCAATGGAACCAAATCGGAGAATATACGTTTAACGCAGGAACTGCTTATAACGTAACGATAACGGCAACGACTGAAACTCCACCAAGTACCTGTGCAGATGCGGTCAAATTCACTTTGGCAACAGGAAACATACCGCCAACAGCAACGATTACGTCAATAAATCCCAATCCTGCATCTTTAGGGCAGAGTGTTAACTTCTCGGGAACCGGAACCGATACTGACGGCACAGTAACAGCATATAGCTGGTCGTCAAGCATTGACGGCGCTTTGAGTACGCAAAGTTCGTTCTCAAAGAACAACCTGTCGGCAGGAAGTCATACGATTTCATTCAGAGTTCAGGACAACCTCGGAGCTTGGTCGCAAACGGTAACACGTTCACTGGTTATTAACGAAGGTGTTGCCGATACGATAATAGATAACGGCAGTCCAAACTGTACATATACCGGTTCATGGGAGGTATCGGGCGCACCGGGTTATTACGGAACAGATTCTGTCTGGAGCAGAAATGGGACGACATATACGTGGAGATTTACTCCGGCTGTAAATGGAAATTACGAAGTGTCCGCGTGGTGGACGCAGTACCCAACCCGAAGCAATAACGTACCGATAGATATTTATAATGCAGGCGGAACGAACAGAGTTACGGTCAATCAACAAACAAACGGCGGAAAATGGAACAGCCTCGGTACGTTCCCGTTCGTGGGAGGCGTAACTTATAATATTACCGTAACCGCGGCAATGGGCAGTACAATCAGCACGTGCGCCGATGCGGTGAAATTTGTTTACAGCGGTGTGATAACTATTCCGCTTCCGCCCAAGGCAGAAATAATTTCAATTTTACCGAACCCAACAATGCCGAACCAGGCAACGGTTCTGAAAGGAAATGCAACTGACGGCGACGGCACAGTTACGGCTTATCGCTGGCGGTCGAGTATAAGCGGCGTACTTGGAACTGCGAAAACATTAACGACAAGTGCGCTGACGGCGGGTACGCACACCGTATATTTCAGTGCGCAGGACAACAGCGGTTTATGGTCGCCTGAAGTTTCTGCAACGGTCGATGTCGGGCTTGAACATATTTACATCGTACGATGTTACGGCGGCAACGAGCAAGGCGGAATTCCATTCGAGAATGTAATTCAGAGTCTTGGCGGAACACAAACAGGCACAGATGAATGGAGATACACAAATACAAGCCTGAATAAAACGTTTTACGTTCATTTTATAAAAAATAATGCGGCTGTTATACAGGCATTGGCAAGAGACGGCGCTCACTTGATTCTTACGACTCATTCAAATTATGGATTAGGCCCAGCTTTTGCGACGGCTACTGAATCGGCAAACGAATATATTGAGGCTATTCGTTATGTAGATGATGACCGCTTTATAAAAATAGGGACTACTGCCGGATGCGGTGTATCAGCTTTCGGTATGAGAACAGGACAAGCATATCCGTTCTGGTGGCCGAATTATAAGGACGGCAAAAATGCGATTATGCCTTATGATTTCAACGACCCGAATGGCTCGCCGCCATATAATTATTACCTGACATATCAGATACCCGGCGAACCAAATCACTATAAAGTTCAAACAGTACATAATGCAGCGACACAAAGATTCTCCGATTCGGGCAAACCTGCGTGGTATTCAGTAACCGGCGAAACTCCTGACCCCAATAACCCGGAACACAAAAAACATTTCATAACCAATTCGGCCGTATGGCGTCCGACAATAGAAAGTTCCGGAACTTGGATTCAATACCAGGACCTGCCCAAGAACAGAGATAACAGTCAGTACTTCAAAGAAAACTACGTTTATAATGCGGCGGGAAGCGGCAACGATTTTACGAGATTCATGTTCACGATACCGCTTGAAGGACAATACAAAGTACGGGCGTGGTGGCCTGGGCTGGCAACAAACGCGACCAACGCACCATTCAGAATATATCACTCATCCGGAAGTACATTAAGGACTATGAATCAAACAATAAATGGAAAGCAATGGAATGATTTGGGAACTTACACATTTACGCCCGGAGATTATTCGGTACTGCTGACAGACGCGGCGAGCAGCGGAAATGTTGTGGCTGATGGCGTACAAGTTGGACATATAGACAATCCGCCGGATGTAGTTCAGTCCGATTTCCTCGCTATTTCCGCGAATTTCCCGCTGCAAACTGTCCCCTGCGGGCCTGCACCGCTTATCGTAATGCTTGTTAACGCAGGAACTGGCGACCTCACGGGACGAGAATGGGATTGCGGAGACGGAACGAGAAACACTACAAGAGATATGCTGACACATGAGTACATAAACCCGGGTATATATACTGTATCACTAACAGTGAAAGGCCCATTGGGAAGCAGCACCAAAACAAAAGTCGGTAACGTCATCGTTTGGCCTGAAGGGTCGCCTATAACAGTTCCACTAACAGCAGAATTCGCCTGCTACAATAAATTCAGTTCGACCGCTTCGGCAAGCGCACCATTTGCAGCAGTATTTATGGACGCCAGCAGAGGCGACGCTAATATAACAAATTGGCAGTGGAATTTCGGCGATGGACAAACAAGTGAAGAAAAAGATCCTATACACGTATATACGCAACCCGGCAATTACACTGTAAGCCTGACAGTGAGGAACTCATTAGGCGCAACGCACACGGAAACAAAACCAAATTACATAAGAGTGGTAGTATTCGAAAAGAATATTGACAATGTGCAATACCCCAAAGGTCATTATTCCGGCTGGGCAGGCAAGACAATTGTTAAGCCCAAGAGCGTTGATATAACCAGAGAGCAGTGCAAGTTCAACAGGATGCTGCTGGAAAGCTGCAACAGCGCGGATTATTACATCCAGACAATCGGCCGCGGCCTTATGTTCTACACAGTCGGGGCATCAGCGGGTGAAGGTTCGCTGGCATACCTGCGATTATACCTGCAGGGAAGGCCGGACCAGGAAATCTGGGAAGCTACACAACAGGTACAAGCAGTCTATGATTATTACAATTTCAATCTTCCACCTGCATCAGGTCAGCAGCAGAGCAGTTCTATAATGATGAGCAAATCGATGAGTGAACCTGCGGTCATAAGCCTAAGTGCGGAACAACAGACGGATATAGATGCGATGAAGTCACTTTCCTTATTGGATACATTCGAGATTCTTGGCGAACCTGAATATATGACAAACGACCAATTATGCAACGAGGCAATTGCGCAGGCATACAGCGGTTCTGAATATGAAGCGGTTGAACTGGCACTGGCACGAGTCAAGGAACCGATGGAGCCGACCGATGATGACGGCATCCGTGAAATGAAAACAGCCAGGTCAATCCTTGCACAATTCCCGGATGTATCAGTTCCGAGACTTGCCGGACTTTATCCGCAGTACGATGTTTCTGTAAACGTTAATTTGATAACTGCGGCTGGAGCTTTGGCGGGCGAAAAGGAAATACTGGAAATGCTCATAAAAGCTCTCGACGATGAAACATTGACTATCGATAAAACGCCAGACCTTGTCGGTCAGCCTCTGCGAATCTGTGATGTGGCATATAATCAGCTTGTTCTTAATCTCAAAATCGAAAACGTACTGCGCACAATCGGAACGGGAATGACCGATGATGTAAGAGATTATCACATTGACATTTTAAAGGGCAACCTCTAATCACACACTTATGGGCAGCCTTTGATTAACTTCAAAGGCTGCCCTATTTTTAGATCAAATCGTAATAAAAACATAAAATGCTACATTCGAGGAAAAGTTAAATGACTTCTATAAAAACCTTCACACTGTTTATATTAAGTTTGTCTTTGTTTGCTTTAATTGGTCTAAGTGATATATTTATTGATAATAGCCAAAGCGGGACATCATATACAGGCACATGGCCAGATTCAGGAGGAACAACACCATAAGTAGCCGCCCTATTGAATATCGGATATAGTCATGTATATTCGATGCGTTCTTGAGGCCAAATTCCATTGCCAATTAATCTTGGTGGTTCTGTTCGTTGGAACAAGCGGGAACTACTTGATTGGATTCGAGAAGGATGTCCAACTTGTATCCTTGTGGTAAAGAAGAAACGGGGGAATGAATGGGCATGACATTCTGGAATTATTTCGGAAAAAGAACCGAAAAAACATATCAGAACAAGGTTCTTCCTGCCAGAGAAAGCCAAAACATGTGAGGCTATTTTACTTATGTCGCTCGCTCCATCAAACAGCGCCAATATCGCATAAGCTTTAAAACCTGAACTTTGTTTAAGCCGTTAGGCAAAATTCTGTGAACCGGTAACTGACGTTCTCAAATTTCAGCGATGGTTTCTTCGGTAGCCTCGTATAGGCTACCAGGCCGACTATCAAATGTGCAAGAAGGTTAATCGGACTGCGATGACGCGAATGCTCAATCTGACAAACATTTTTAAGAGTATCATTAACAGTTTCAATCAATGAACGTTTTCTCAGTAGTATTTTTTCCTCCAACTCCATCAGCCTATTTTTCATATTTGCACGCATATCGGTTACTAATTTTATGCCCTTAGCCAGAAGTTTTTCAAACAGGCTTTGGCTGATATAACCCTTGTCGTCAAATAACTTTCCAAACAAATTATTTGCCATCTTTTCGACTGTACTGCGATCATCAACGTTGCCTGCGGTCAAACGAAAGCCCAGCAAACCGCCAAGTTCATTTATCACTAAATGCAGTTTAAAACCGAAAAACCAGCCCATTGTCGTTTTGCCTATTTGTGCAATACCCTCGAAAACACGATTGCGGCTGATTCGTTTATTATGACAGACTTTAAGCGAAGTGCTGTCGATACGCCTGCGAGTACCATCCTCAAGCAGGTGTTTATCATAAATTTGTTGAAAAACTTTCCAGCAATCATCGACATCTACAAATAATTTGGTAAAATCCAGCATCTGACGGCCTCCTTGCCTGTTTGGTTAATAATAATTCTAAAACAAACTATTATTCCCATCGGCAGATAGGCCGTTTTTTCTTGCATCCTTATCTTCAAAGTTCAGGTTTAAAGTTATCCCGCAAAACCGCACACGGTGGCGCATGGTGCGGCAAATCGTCTATTCGCAAGAAAGGTACCATTTTCAAGAAAAAGCACACCGTTCCCAAACGTGGGCGGTTTTGTTGCATCAGAAAGATATATTCTCCAGTCCGCGCTTGCAGTTAAAACGTACCGCTCTAAGACTTTTGCTGTCATTTGCAGTCAACCGAGGGCTGACAGTAGCCTAACCGTACATGGCTGTTGCAAATTTTGTTGCAATTCAAAG
>MHXZ01000004.1 GCA_001825665.1 Planctomycetes bacterium GWF2_41_51
TCGCTATAGCCAAGACGTCGTTCTGAGACACTGTAATGGGCATTTGGACGCAAATCGTTAAAATACACATTGCAGTATGCGATTCTTTTATGGCCAAGATTTATAAGATATTCTGTTGCTTTTTTTGCTGCCGAATAGCTGTCGGGATAAACTGAATTATATTGCATTTTATAATTCATCCATACCGTCGGCATAGAAGTTTTATCGATTGCTTTTTTGATTAAAGGCGGCAAATCCTGATAGTAATTCACAATCAATCCATCAGCCATCAGTGAACGAAAAATTTTGGGGACATCTTCGCCGCTATGTTCAGGAATATTGGCAAGCAGAAGGTGTTTATCTTCTTTTTCAAGATTTCTATGTATTTCAGAAACTAATTTTTCCGGCAGATAACTTTTCCCCGACATACCGCTTTGCAGCAGAGCGACGCAGTGAAATTCCCCTGTCTTAATACCTACCGCATACGCATTAGGTATATATCCTAAATCCAGCGCAACTTTTTTTACTTTATCCTGGCATTTTCTGCTGATTCTATACTGGTCCGCTTTTCCATTTAGAATTCTGGAAACCACAGAAATATCCACTCCTGCGTTAATTGCAATTTGCTTGAGAGTAATTGGCAGAGCCAGCATTTTAAATTCACCTGACATTAGATTATTGTAGACACATTATATACTTTTATTTTCATAAAATCTTTGAACAACAAAAATTTTCCTATGAACGCTTTTTATATCTTATCGTATTTTTTGCAAAATTGCAATCCGCCCCATAATAATTGTTTTTAACGCATTTCCGCCGGCAACCAATTAGTTGCACAAACTTTTGTGCAACTAATTTGATTGACAAATAGACAACAATCAACTATAATCCATAATTATCATATTATTGATGAGGGTGTGTTAATGGCACAAGAAAACTCAGCTTTACCAGCAAGTTCTGCAAAAGGGTTTACGCTCGTAGAATTGCTCGTGGTAATTTCCATTATCGCCATCCTTCTGGCGGTCTTAGTCCCCGCCCTCAACAATGCCCGCGAACAGGCAAGAGCCATAGTTTGCGGCTCAAATATCAAAAATTACGGCCCTGTTTTGATAATGTATGCCCAGGACAACAACGGAAAACTGCCTTTTAGCTTCAGTTGGTTATATTCGATGAAAACCATTAAAGCCGGGGTAGATTCCGGCAAATGTCAGCAGGAATGCAGATGGCACTATGACAAAGATGCACCTGATGGCACTTTATGGCCTTATCTAAAAACCGCTGATGTTCACATGTGCCCTACTTTCAAAAATTTTGCACAGGCCGGCGGACTGAATATATGCCCAAACAAAGCGGCGCATTCGACAGGCAGAGACGGCAGTAAAATGCCGTTTAATCCAAGATACAGCTATTCGATGAATCGCTGGCTTGGTATGGATTGGATGAGCTTTCTTCAAGACCCAACATTAAGAACAGAGCCTTCTATCAAATTAAGCCAAGTAACCAGAACATCTCAATGTTTCGCGTTTTCAGAAGAAAATCTCTGGCACATAAACGGCGGCAGAGACAGCCTCAATCACCCGCTTAGAAAAGGCGACACGGTTGTTTATAGCTGGACTGCTTTAGCCAAGACAGATCTTTGGTTATACGCACTTAAAAGAGACAATCCAAATTATGAAGTTCAGGCAAATTTCGCGACCTATCATGGTGTTTCAACCGGTAAACGTGATGAAGGTAAAGCGAATGTGTTATTTGTAGATGGTCATGTCGCCAAAATTAGAGGTTTGGCCGGGCGTGATGCATATATGGAATACGGTCGACCATGGATAGGTCATGAAAAGCAGAATAATGGAAATATCTGGTAGTTGGTGCAGATAGTTTTAAGGAGCGGTGAAATGGAAAGAACAAAAAACACATTTGGCAGCGAAGGATTTACGCTTGTCGAATTGCTGGTTGTCATTTCAATCATCGCTATGCTCCTTGCGGTATTGATACCCTCTCTCAATAAAGCCCGCGACAGCGCGCGAACTATCGTTTGCGGTGCAAATTTGAAAAATTATGGCGTCGCGCTTCATGCATACGCAAACAGCAACAGCAATAAAGCACCATACGCATATTATTGGCTGTATTCGAGAGAGACCCTTTCGAAACCGGCAGGCAGAGGCAGCGGCTGTGATTTACATTGCAGATGGCATTATGATAAAGATCAGCCGGATGGAAGTCTTTGGCCTTATCTTAAAGACAAGAACGTTCATCTTTGCAGTAATTACAGAAATTTCGCAATGGCCGGCGGAGCGGGCCTTTGCCCAAACAAAGCTAAACACTATACAGGCATACCGTACAATCCAACATATAGTTACGCAATGAATTTCTGGGTTGGTTTTAACTGGCAGACATATATCTCTCTTGATTCTTCTACTGCTAATAAAACGATGGCGGAGCAGGAAATTTCGATGAAGTTAACAAATGTAAAACGCACAGCGAAATGTTTTGCGTTTGCAGAAGAAAATCTATGGATGATACAAGTTGCTCTTGGTGATAAGTGGAATTACAGCGGCGCATTGCTTAATGACAACAGTCTTTGGACAAATCCGGTAGCCGGAAAATATACAGATAATATCGCGACTTATCATAAAGTCTCCACAGCTAAACGAAATGAAGGCTTTTCCAATGTTGTTTTTGTTGACGGACATGTTAGTACAATGAAAGGCAAGCCTGAACAAGAGGCGTATCTTGATTATGGCAAGCCTTATGATGGGCATGAAAATCTTAAGCCTATTTGGTGATCGTAAATTTTAGCCTGTATAAAATTATACAGTGAAGTAATAAAGTCTATTAGGTTATATTCTTTTAAGGAGGTCTAAGAATGAAAAAGGTATTAATAATAATTTCGATTGTGGCGATGGTTTCCTCTCTATCATCGGCACAATTGGCCGGTTACTGGAAGTTCGATGAAGCAAGCGGCTCGGATGTTCTTGATTCTTCGGGTAACGGCAAAAACGGTATTTTATTCTCGGCAGACAGCGCGAATTTCCCAACACGTATAACAGGTTACAGCGGCAATGCTTTATTGTTCAACCAAAATACAACAGGATTTTCAAATTATAATAAAGTTGAAGTCGCACTTAGCGGAACAGAGGCATTATCAAATCTTGGCGAAGCATTTACGATTGCAATGTGGGTAAGACGTGATGTTGTAAACCTGGGCGTTTATTATCCAGGGATCATATATACAAATGCTTATGAAATTGACCTTGCGACGAATCCTGACGCATTTGACACAGATCGGTTCGATAATTTTTATTGCGATTTGAATTCTTCATGGCAGATCTCTCTTGAAGAAGAAGCGGAAGCTCAAAAGGTATTGGGAAGCTGGTATCATTTTGCAATTACATACGATGGTCATAATCTTAGAAAATATGTCAATGGCATTTGTGTAAATACAATTACAGCACCGACATCTTATTCAATTTCCGCTTCGACAAACCTTTCGATAGCGGCCCGTGGTACAGGCGAGTATTTGCAAGGCGCTTTGGATGATGTTGCAATCTGGTCAGGCAAATATCTTGTTGCCTCTGAAGTAGAAAAACTGGCTAATGGCACATCAACGCCGTTAACAGCCGTTGAATCAGATGAATATGTTCCTCCGGTTTATTATCTGGAAACAAATTTATTTACAGGCGGCTGGGCAGCTCTTTGGAGCCCGGAATTCAATTGGTCTGTCAGTATAGTAGAGAACCATCCTGTTTGGAATGGTTACTGGCATTTCCCGGAACCCAATAGTCAACAGGCTATCGTTCCGGAAAAATGGTATGTAAAAAATGACTCAAACTATGCGGATATCCCGGCAAATGCTTCGTTGTACGGCGTTCAATGGATAGATTCATCGTGGAACGGTCGTGAACCGAATATGACTGTGATGGCGGCATATATCACTGGCGGTATGGTTTTGGGACAGAAAGACTGGGGCGGAGCTACTAATCCGGCATATTTCAAAACAAGTCTGCGTATAGCAGCGGCAAACGCAAACGGCGCTTCTGTGCGAGTAACAGCATATAAACTTTCTTCTGATACTGTTCCTGCTCCGGCTAATTACGCCACTTTAATGACTTACCTTGATGAAGTTGAAATCCCGCTCGATTTCGGCAACCATATATGGAAAAACTTTGTGTTTACACTTCCGAAACCAGCCGGATACCCAAGAATATGGTTTGAAATTGCACTTGTCGGCGGCGATGAAAATACGGTACTGTTTATTGACGGCCTAAGAGCTGTGTCAGATGTTACAGCTACTTATAAAGTCGCAGATATTGATAAAGATTCCAAGGTTGACTTCGACGATGTAAACTCAATAGCATACAATTGGCTTGATCGCGCAAATGTTACGCTGGTTGACCCAAGAGGCGGCGGACTGCTGACCAACGGCGATTTCTCCGCTGATATGTTAAAGGTTTTATCAGGCAATCAAGTAATGAATCCGACAGGCTGGACATTCACTGGCCAGGGAAATTACGGCATAGCGAATTCATCTAAACGCGGCAGAATAGGCTGGTATTATGGTATGGCCAACAGACACCCTGTCGGCGGCGATGTTTCGGCTTACACAACAGATATGTTTGCGGGCGACCCGGATGGCGTTCTTGAGCAGACTGCTTCTGCTAATGCTGTCGCCGGTCAGACCTATTACGCAATGGGTTATGTAATGTCCTATGACTACACTTCCAACGGCAATGGAGATTGGTACGGCTGGAGAGATACAGCTACAATGGAAATCGCAATTGACGGCGTAATTAAGAAAACCGTTTCACGACGATTATCAAGAAGTATATGGCGTCCTATATATACTTCATATACTGCACTTCCGGAGGACGCAGGCAAACCGATAAAAATTAGATTTTCTTATGCCAACACCTATACGTCTGCCTATACAGAATCCGGCACAATGTATGTCGGCTATGCATATCTTGGTACAACAGTTCCGAACGAATATCCGGAAAAACGTCCGAACCTGCTGGCCAACGGAGCATTCGAAGACTTATCGGCTGTTACAAGCTATAATGCGACAGCCGCCGCAGAACTTCAGGCAGGCGACAATAAGGGAGCCTGGTTTGTCAGCGGTATGCCAAATATATTCCCAAACTGGATATATGAGGTTCCAGCCGGTTACGATTTAAATAATCAGGGCGGTATGTGGAGCTGCGGCTATTACGCCAGTCCTGTACCATCGCCGGGCCTTAATGATATTGTTGCCTATACGAGCGGAACTTTTGTTCTCGGCCAGATTGTAGGCGCATTGACAGCGGGCACTACATATTATCTTGATACGGCTTGCGGAGTACTTGTTGAGCCGCAGACATGGGGCAGCGTACCTGTAACATGGCCAAGTCCGGCTCCGACTCTTCATATTGAACTATGGAGAATCCCGTCCGGCGTAACTGATCCTGCTGTAATTCATACAGGCGTAACTACTTCCCAGCCCGGTTATACAAAGATAGCTTATTCAGATGTTGTTTCAACAGGCGATATCAAACCTGATGATCGTAAATGGCAAACAATCGGTACAACATATACAGCTACATCTTCTGATACAAATGTGTATGTTAGAGTTTATGGTACAAACCCGATTACAGTCGGAACAACATTCCCGCATTTTGTATTCAGCGATGTTTATCTATCAACGCAAAAGAGAAAGATCGCCGGTGGAACATTGATTAACAATCCTGGTGCAGGACTTCAGTATGATGTGTTAGGGCCATATAACTGCTACCAGGCTACTTTGATGGGTTATACAGCCCCCGCTATCGATATTAACGGCGATTGTATAATTAACTTTGTTGATTTCTCGGTTATGGCGGATGAATGGCTTGAAGTCGGAGTTTTAAATTAAAAAGTTACAGTAAAAAATTGCGGCGGTGTCAAAGCCGCCGCAATTTCCAGTTTAGTAAAAGTAAAAAATATTTCGGAGAAGGAAAGACGTTGAGAATTGTTTTATTTAGTATCGTTGTATTTGCTTTAAGCTTTAATGCTTTTGCAAGTTATCCCCAGCCTGCGGGCTTATGGCAGTTCAACGATTCTACAAATCTGACTTTCGCCACTTTAGGTTCAAATCTTATAGAATACGGTTCCCATTCAGCAGTTGTCGGAATAAACGCAAACGATGGTGCCGTTTCTGACCCGCTTGGAAGCTATTACAGATGCAGCCACGCTTTAGCTGCAAATGGCGGCGGAGTTTATGTAAACGAATGGTCGGTGCTGATGGATATAAAAGTTCCCGCCTCAAGCATCGGGCACTGGGCCTCTTTATATCAAACTAATATGACCAACAGCAACGATGGAGATTGTTTTGTCAATGCAAGTAACAGAACCATTGGTGTTGCAGATACAGGTTATACAAGAAATGCAATCAATAGCGATACCTGGTACAGAATAATAATCTCCGTTGATAACGGCAGTTTTTATAGAATCTATATTAACGGTTCTCCATGGACCGGCGCAACACAAGCGATTGATGGACGATTCGCACTTGACCCGCAAATTTTATTCTTCGCCGATGACAATGGAGATGATTATACGATTATCTGCACGAATTTAGCGATTTGGGGACAGGCGATTACAGATGCTCAGGCACTTGAGTTGGGAAATGCTTATAACAACATAGTAATAGATGCCAATGCCCATGTCGGAGTAAACAAACTTCAGAATCCTTCCGGCGAAAACGAAATGATCGGATGGGAATTAACAGACGGCAACGACTGGCAGGCCACCGACAGAACCGACTGGCATTGGCCGAGAACAAACAATTATTATTTCACCCCCGGCAAATCCGCACACAGCGAAATGAGCCAGACAATCAGCCTCGGATATTTAGCTTCAGAGATTGATAATGGCATAATCGCCGCAATTGCCAATGGATATATCGGCGGCGGAGATGGTGATAAAGGCCGAATTGTTGTTGAATATCTAAACAGTTCACAACAATTATTAAATTCGATAGACTCCGGCTGGATTGAAGGCGAAGATTCAGAAGAATGGACAAATTTCTTTGACAGCCAATTTGTACTTCCGGCTGGAACAAGATTCGTAAAATACAGACTGCTTGCAGAACGCTTTAGCGGCACAGATTGCGACGCGTTCTTCGATGACCTTTCATGGGAATATGTCAGAGTGCAACCCGGCAACACAGCATCGAGCACGCCTTCAATTACAGGTTCCGCTTCTGTTTCATCGGGAGTAAGCACAGCATATACTTTCGTTTCTACAGATACAGAGGCACAGGATTTAAGCTATCAAATCGATTGGGGAAATGAAATTTCTGATTGGTCTGCTTTCCAGGCTTCTGGAACAAATCATAATATTTCACATACGTGGTTTATATTGGGTGAATATAATGTTCGAGCAAGAGCTCGCGATACTAATGGAGCCGTCAGCGATTGGACGTTGCCTTATGCAATTACAGTAACAGGAGATGCCGCAGGATTATTTCTGTCGCAGCCATTCCTGCAAAATCCCGACAAGACCGCAATGACAATTTCATGGGAAACCGACCGCCCAGTAAATCCAACCGTCGATTGGGGACTCACGACATCTTACGGCAATAATACCAAAGGTCTTTGCATTACAGCCGGTTACAACGGCAGCACTCCGATTTATATCTGCAAAGTCAGAATCAGCGGACTTTCCCCTGACACGACTTATCATTTCAGAGCACGAAATGGTTCAACTTTGAGCACAGACAGAACATTCACAACCGCTCCCAATGAAGATAAACCGTTCACATTCGCCGTTTGGGGCGACAGCCAGATGGTTGCACGAAGATTGATCGGCGATACACCGCATCCCGAAATCCCAACAGCTATGTTTACAGATATGGCCGCCATGACAGATATGGCCGTTTCCGTCGGCGATGTTGTCGATAATTCGGGATACTATATTTATACAAACGCTTTCAGGCCTTATGTCTGCGACATTCTCGGCAGGCAAAAACCTGTCTCTATCGCCTTTGGCAATCACGATGAGCCGGCAACAAGCCTTATACACAAAATCGTTCAAAACTCCGGAATGAGAAGCTTTTCATTCAACTATGGCAACGCTCACTTTACCTGCATTATTTATTCTGATTATGTAAATGGTTCTTTGCCGCTAAGTTGGATACAGCAGGACCTTTCATCAGATGAAACGCAGAATGCGACATGGAGATTTTTATTTATTCACGTCCCGCCTTATTGTGAGCGATGGTTTGATGGCGATATCCAAATGCAGACTTATCTTGTGCCGCTGATGAATCAATATAATGTTCAGATGTGTTTCAGCGGGCATACACATGAATATGAACGCGGAATGCTCAATGGCACATTCTATGTCATTTCCGGCGTTTGCAGTTATCTCGATATTGCTGAATCGATTAGTGAAGATTGGCCTTTCATGACCGTCGGCGGTGCACAAAATATTCCGGGACTGCCGGAAGGCGGCGGTTTAATGCACGGCTGGACAGAAGTCGGCATCGACGGCACAGAACTTAACTTTAAAATGCACGGATATAATCTGAATGGTACTTATTTTGGCGTACTTGATACAATAAATTTTTCCCTCTCGGATTTCAATATGGACACGAATGTCAATGTTTTAGACCTTTTGGAGATGGCAGATGAATGGTTGTTTTCTGGTCAAAGCTCGAAGTATGACCTGTTCGATAGAGCTGATAAAATTATTAATATGAAAGATTTGGCACAGTTTGCCAATTCCTGGATGTTCCAGGGACAATTTTAAATGCGTTTAACCTAAACAATGTGGTTTAGTAAAAATTTTTATTAACCTTTTTTTTGGAGAAGAAGTTATGAAAAAGTTAGTTTTAGTAGCATTAGTTCTTGCGATATCGGGTATCGCGGGAGCAGCCGTTAATGTACCGGTTAACGGTTTGACAGGATTGTGGACTTTTGGAGCTGATTGGACAGCGCCAATAGTCGGCCAACCATTAAGCGGTGTTGTAGGAAATGGCAATCAATCAGTACCATGGGTTGAAATAGGAACAGTTGCAAATGGCGGTCTTTACAGCAATGGTCTTGGAGCTCAGATGTTTAGTGCAGATACCTATGTTACCGTGAATCCCAGTTTTGCTGCGAATGGAGGCGGCAGCTACGTCAATGAATACACTATTGCATTTGATTATGCCCAAACAGATGGCGGCTCTGTCGGTGGTGTTAATGGGTTGTTTCAGTCTGCATGGGATCATATTGGAAGTTCAGCCGAATTGTTCAATAAAAAGACATCTGAAGGCAACTTTATCATCGGCCACGATTCAACCGGCTGGTCAACCGCTACTTTTAATGCAACGCAGTGGCACAGATATATGATATCTGTTGACAATGGAAATTTCTTTAGAGTATATGTTGACGGTGTTCTTCTACTTGATGGAACCGCTCAAGGCGTTGATGGCACATACTCACTGTACATTGATAGATTCCATCTGCTAGAAGGCGATTGGAATTGGGGCAATGATAGATGGGGATATATTTCTACCATAGCCACATGGGGCCGTGCTCTGTCTACATCAGAAATTGGTGCTATGGGCGGCTGGATTGGCGGCGCTGCAACACCAACAGCTTTGATTGTTCCAGAACCAGCGACATTAGCAATTCTCGCTCTCGGCGGTTTACTGCTCAGAAGAAAGAAATAACTAATCTATATTTATCACAAATTAAGGCTGCGGCTGTAAAACCGCGGCCTTTTTTATTCATCTGTCAAAATCCAATTTTGTTTGTAAATCGCATTATACTTTCAGGAAAATTTTCTTACGGTAAAGCATATAAAGAAATGCCAGTTCACAGACCAAAACTGCAATACAAAGTATTATAGGCTTGAAAGTTTCACCTGAAATTCGAATCAGACCTCCGAAGAAAAACTCGGCTGTATATGGGAAATTGATAACTCTATGTGCACAAAGATAAATCGTCAGAGGATTTACCCCGATTAACAGAAATGGGAAAAATATTTTTCGTATTTTCCAGACATCGACAATCAGATAAAAAATAGAAGTCAGCAGCAACGACCACCCGACAGTGTAAACGACAAACGAACTTGTCCAGAGTTTTTTGATGATTGGGAAATGCATGCCCCACAATAAGCCGATCCCAAGGCAAACAAATCCCGCTGCCGCAATATATAAACATTTAGTGTACTGACTTATATTCTGCTTTTTGAGCAGTTCACCTGTCAATGCTCCTGCAATCGCAAGCACAGAGGCAGGAAAAGTCATCAGTAAGCCTTCAGGATCACTCGTATCATAAATTAATTTACCAGGCACTACAAGCCTGTCGATTAAGGATGCAAAATTCCCTTCTTTGGTAAGCTCTCCCGGACCAAACCCGGGTACAGGCACAAACTTCATCAAGATATAATAAATTATGAGAATCCCCGCTGCAATAATCGCCCAGCCGGCAGGTTTGAAATTAATTACTATTAGAGATGCCCATAAATATGCCAGCCCGATTAGCCCAAGAACACTTAAGTACCTCATATTGCCAAAATCAAGTGCTTTAAAAAGACCATTGTAAAGTAATCCGAGAATAATCAGAATTACCGCTCGCTTTACTACTTTCAAATAAAGGCTCTTCTTCTGATTAGATGCAAGAAATTTGTTAAATGAAAACGGAATCGCTATACCGGAGATAAAGATAAAAAGAGGGAAAATCAAATCCCACGCAGTGAAACCTGTCCATTCTGCATGTGCAAGATTTTTTTTGATTATTCCCAGGCACGGCCATCCCAAAAAATCTATGATGGCTTCCAAAAGTGTGCCTCCGCCCACAATCCAGAACATATCAAAGCCTCGAAGAACATCAAGAGATTCAAGACGCTCATGTAAAATCTTCGACTGGTCTAACTTTTTATCTTTTTGCTGAATTTGCATAGTATCCATAATTCTTTCCATTATGATTTAGGAAATACTGTAACTTCGGTTGAAGGGTATCCAATATCGGTTTCAATATCGACTATTGTTTTTCCGCCGTCGCTGCTGTCTATTTGCTGATAAATTTTCCCTCCATTTGCAGAATAAGAACCTTTTTTCAGTACAAATCTTATTCTTCCATTTTTTATAATTTCTTGATTGCCGCCGGAACGAATTATTGTAGCGGTTAATACCGTTTTTGTACCGTCATTGGGAGCTGAAAATTGCAAATCGAATTTCTTGATTTTATAATATCTGACATGATTATTGCCGTAGAAGTAAGTTTCGCACTCATTGAGACCTTTAAAATTTTTATTTTTTGAAATCTCTAATATTCCAATCTCGTCAAGTTTTGGCGATTTGGCTAATCCTCCAAAAAATGTCGGTACGCTGCCGCACATTGCTTGGGGCCTGTGGAAATCATCGGCCAGAACTAAATTGAGTCTGTATTTTTTGTCAAGCAAATCTGTCAACTCGTATGGCGAGTCTTTTGATGATTGCCCCCATATTAAGTGCGCACATGTAATCAATCGCATATCGCTGCGTTTATGTGCCAGCAAATCTGCTTTAATCCATTGCTGCTGCTGAGGACGAGGATTATGTATTGTCCACTGGTCAGGACAATATGGCAAAACAACATGCAGGCGGTCTCCTATATCTCTGCTTTGATAAAGCATCCCGCAATAATATTTATAATATTCAATGCTGTTTGATTCATCAGGAACCGGTTTGTAATCATAATGTTTAGTTGACGCGGCTTTTCCTCGGTCATGGTTGCCAAGACCATGGTAATACGGCACATTAAGATATTTTATCAGACAATACGAAATACGTCCCCAGATTCGTTCATCTTCATAGCCTACATCTTCGACATTTGCATAAAAAACAGGATTTATAATGTTTACTGTATCAGTGAAGAGGTCGGCAATTTCGTTATCAGGCGAAACTGAAACTAAATCCAGTGCATGATGAAAATTCCCTGCGATGTAGAATGTATCGGGTAATTCTTTCAGGATACGAACCGCTTTGGGTTGAGTACTTTTTCCCGTTGAACAGTAAATATTTAAATCGTAGAGGTCTTCCGCCGTTTTAGAATTTGCCTGAACTGTTAATTTCCAGCCCGCCCCTGTGTTATTTCTAATTTGCGATTTGCCGTACTTTTTATCGTAAATTTTTAATGGGAAAGAAAAATATTCAGAAGACAAAAACGCATCCCAGTTCTCCGCACATGGCGGCGCGTTTACCTCAATTGTAAACTTTTTCTCTCTAAGACACGTCAAGCCTGTCATTAAACGAGGCGAAACAATCATCCCGAAATATGGATCGCGGCTGAGACAGACATCTAATTCTGTTCTTCCGCCTCTTTCAAGAGCGATTTCCTTTTGCCATTTACTGTATCCCCAAATAGATGCCGTTATCGTGCAGTTCCCCGCTTCAAGCAATGATTTATTTTCACTCAACTCCAAAACAAATTCATACGGAACAATATTACAATCCGCCGGCCAATCAGGCGACCGTTTAGTTCTCATATCCGCGAACAATATTTTTTTCAGCAAACCATCTTGAAGAAAATCAAACCTCACACATTCAATTGGTAAGATTTTATGTTGCCATTTAGGAAAATTTTGAGCAGGTTCGCTTATTTTGATTATTAAATTGTGATTCTGATTCGAATCTTTCGCGAATGTTATTGAAAACACACACAAAATTATCGAAATCAATATTATAAATGACTTTCTATTGAACCCAATGGACATTAAATGCTCCGTTGGTATTATTTCTTAATTTCCGCTACCACCGGATAATGGTCTGAAGCGAATTTAGCATCGCCATAATTTACAACTTTATAAGAGACTACCGAATCTGCAAGCGGTTGATTTACAAAAATAAAATCTATTCTTTTGCCTTTTATGAGCGTTCCGATATTTTTCAACTCAGGATTTGTATTGGCCGCATCGAACAGATTTTCGGTAAAAATTTTAGCTGCATTTTCAACATCATTCCCATCGGTGCGGATATAAGCATTCATATCGCTGGCGAAAATAACAGGCATGTCCTTTTCATCTATTATTTTTAAAATATCATTAGCCTGATTATTTCTGATATCTTCCTTGCGATTGCAATCGAGATGAGTAGTCAAAAAAGTGAATTTTTGTCCGTCGATTTCTATTTCCGTCTCAAGACATCCCCGGGTTTCTTCCTTATCCTCCCGGTATAGTTTATGATTAACAACTTTCGAAATTTTATGTTTGCTCAAAACAGCATTTCCGAATAAGCCCGTTGTGCAGTTGCCGCAGTTGGCATTGCCAATCAGGTTAGGTCCGAATGCAAAATACATATTTGTTTTTTTGGCGATATATTCGATTTGATTGGTGCATTGGCTTCTGTCAACATAACTTTCAATTTCATTAAGCCCGACAATATCAGGTTTTTCTCTTAAAATAACCGAAGCAATTCTGTCGAGGTCCAGTTTGCCGTCAATTCCTTTTCCTGTATGTATATTGTAGCTCATTACAACAATATTTTTATTTGAACAGCCTGCCGTTAAAAAGCAAAACAAAATACAAATAACTGTAGCTTTCATAATTTAATTTCCTCCGGCTTTTTGGAGTCAATGTTTTCAAATACAGATATTTTAGAAATTTCGATGACAGAAAAATAAGTGCCGACTCCGAACAATGCCAGACAAATCGCGGCCATTTTATATTTAGCCAGGCATAAATATCCTGTTCCGAACAATCCAAGATAAATTGTGATAACAGAAACTATCCAGCCTGTCCAGCAGGAAGCCGCCTTGAAAGATTTGGTTACATTTTTACTGCTGCCGAACTTGCCCCACCAACCGCCGGGCATAACACGCTGATAGAATTTTTCAAGGTGAGAACTGCTGACAGGTCTGGTCAACAATGTTACGATGAGCCAAATTATCGTACTAACAGTTATGATGATTACATAACGAACGGGGAACATACTGTCTGGCGAAAGAAGAGGTATAAATTTCAGGGTGTTTGCGAGAATAAAAGATGATGCCATAGCTGAAATTTCAGACCATGCATTTACTCGCCACCAGAACCATCGGAAAAGCATAACAAACCCGGTTCCTGCGTAAATTTCGGCAAAATATTTCCAGGCGGACGCTATCGAACTCATTTGCCAGGTAATAAATATCGCAAGCAGGAGCACTATCACTGTGGCGACTCTCGAAGCCATTATATAGTCTCCTTTGCCTTTTGACTGCGGTTTTATAATCCGTACATAAAAATCATTCATTAAATAAGAAGCAGCCAAGTTAAGATTTGCGGCGATTGTGCTTAAAAAAGCAGCAACGAAAGCCGCCATGACAATTCCCGCCATTCCACCCGGTAAAAATTTGACCATCATTTTTGGGAACGCAAGTTCGGGATCTTCGCCCTGGATTATGGGAAAATAAATAAGGGAAGCCAAACCGACAATTATCCATGGCCAGCTTCTGACTACTACAACACAGAAAAATCCCCAAATCACGGCAAGGCCTGCCTGCCTGCCATCTTTGCACGCGAGCATACGCTGGGTAACAATGCCGACTCCTGCTGCTGAAGTCCACCATAACAAACCAATATAAACAAAAAATGTGAAAATTGTCAGAGAGCCTGCTGTTTTGAAATTCGGAAAGAAATCAAAAACAGCGGGAGATACGCCCGGAGAATTTATAATGTTTTCGACTAATTGAGCGGGGCCATTATTCTTTATTACCACGATAACAGCAAGAATGACAAATCCCAGCATAGCGGTAAAGAAATGCAGAACATCCGTCATTACAACTCCCCAAAGTCCTGCGAACATAGTATAGCTTAAAGTAAGTATAAGAAGAAAAGCATAAATAACAGCGTTAGTGTTTATGTTAAAGGAAAATGCACCGAAACCAATCAAAACTGTTTGCGGCAAATTAAAACATGCGGACACTATTTTTCCAACCGCTAAAATCACCCAGCCGCAGCAAACACATAAACCAAAAACTCTTAAGAAAGCGTTACAAAGGCGAAGTGTCGCAGCAGCTTTACCATCATATCTAAATTCGATAAACTCAACATCGGTTAAAATTTTAGCCCGATTCCAAAGTCTGGCAAAAAAGAAAACAGTAAACATCCCCGAAAACGCCGCAGTCCACCAGAACCAGTTTTCATAAATACCGCCGCGTCGGATGAATCCTGACACCGCCAAAGGCGTATCCACAGCAAGATAAGTGGCTACAATGGAAGTGCCTGCGACAAACCAGTTGAGTTTCCTGCCCGCGACAAAATAATCTTCCCTATTTTTACTTCGACGTGAAAACCAAAGGCCAAATAAAACTGAAATAAGGCAATATCCTAAAATAATAATCCAGTCAAGGGCATTTAAATGCAATGCAATACT
>MHXZ01000005.1 GCA_001825665.1 Planctomycetes bacterium GWF2_41_51
CTCTTAGAAATGAACTTCTTTTGTGCCATTCTTGCTGACGACATACACTATGACCTTGCATAGCTATTCGGACCGTTGATTTTAAGCCGGCGATTATAGGAAGGAAATCTCGCAAAGTATCATACCATGCCCTTTGTTCATCTCTATAAACAGGATCGTTATCAAAAGCATGTATTTCATTACAAATATCCTGCCACTTTGCTTTATCAAACCCCAATGTCAGTCCAATTGGATAATGTTGCAATGCAATATGGCGCGATTGGTAAAATGTTGGGATTCATCAAATTCAATTACAAAGTTCGCTTTTGGAATATATAAATCGCACCTATGGAGATTTTTTAGTCAACAAAATCAATGTGACCTCTATAATTCTGAAGAGCCGTTAATATTTATAATGAAGCATTCAACAGTTTGAGAATGGGTAATGCCTGCACCTACGCGATAATACTTTTTATTATAATATTTGTAGTTACGATGATTCAGTTAAAACTTTCTAAAAAATTTGTTCATACGGATTAGTTTAAATGGTTTTGTCAGGCAAAAAAATATTTGTTTATATTGCACTGATTTTGACGGGATTGTTTTTTTGCATTTCCGTTCTATTGAGTATTATCATCTTCTTTGAAATCAAGAGAGTGTATGTCAATGGTTCCGCCTGCGTATTATCCCAGCGAAATGAAAACGATTGACCTAAAAGTGCAGGCAAAAGACAGGATATTTTCACAATCAGGCTCTTTATGGCTGAAACTATGTGAATCGACAGATTTAGTATCTAAATCATCAGTCCCAGGCGGATATTACCTGAAATTAAATCAAAACCAGCCTACATCTCAGGTCGAATGGTTTTCAAATAATGACATTAAAATTGAAAACCCGGAATTTGAGACAATTGAATTTTCCAAAACCGCATGTCATCGTATCGAGGGCTTTAAACAGCCTATAGCCGTGCTTGCAGCTCGTCAGAAACAGCAGTAACGGTTTCGACGAAATAATGTTTACATCGCTTTCTGACAATGACCAATCAAATGGATATTTCAAACCGCTTTTGAATATAAAGCATAACCCGATTAGAGATTTTAGTCCGCGATGGACAAACTACAAAGAAACGATGGAAGGCCCAGAAGCCACTTTCGGCGAAAAGTCAACCGGCTTCGCTGTATTTATGCGCAACAGCCTTTTTATTAGTATTGTCGCTGTTATCGGCCAAACCTTTTCAAGCAGTTTCGTCGCTTATGGTTTTTCAAGAATAGATTTCAAAGGCAGGGAACCGCTTTTCATACTCGTTTTGGCAACGATGATGATACCCATGGAAGTAACATTAATTCCTCTTTTTGCGATTTATAAATCCCTTGGATGGATAAATACTTTTCTCCCGCTGATAGTGCCGCATTTTACCGCAGGTGCGTTCAATATCTTTTTGATGCGCCAATATATGCTTACTCTGCCAAAAGAACTTGACGAATCAGCCGAGATAGATGGATGTGGTGCTATCCGAAGATTCTTTTATATAATTTTGCCCAATAGCATTCCTGTTCTGATAGTTGTCGCAATCTTTACTTTTGTTTATACCTGGCAAGATGTGATGGGCCCGCTTGTTTATCTCGACAACCCGGCTTACAGAACTGTTACGCTTGGTCTGGAATATTTTCGTTCGCCGTACATCGATAACAGGCACCTGCTTATGACCGGTGCAGTATTGGCTATGCTGCCGGTTGCGATATTGTTTATATTTTTACAGAAACATATTATGTCCGGTATCGCTACTACCGGAATCAAAGGTTAATTTTTTCAGGATTAATTTATGACTTCGAGAGAACTTGTTTATCAAACGTTAAACAAAGAAAACCCAAAACGCATACCCCGCCAGTTATGGCCTCTGCCTTGGGCAAAAGATCATTATCCGCAAAGATATGAACAGCTAAAACAAAAATATCCGGATGATATTGTCGGCCCTGATTCATGTTATATCAAACCGCCCGTTGTTAAAGGTGATATGTTCAAAGTCGGCAGCTATGTTGATGAATGGGGTTGTATCTGGGAAAATGAACAGGCAGGAATCGTCGGCCAGATAAAAGATCCGATTATTAAAAGCTGGAACGATTTGAAAAAAATCCGACTTCCAAAAGAACTGCTCGGAGTAGATGTAGAATCCGTAAACGCTTTTTGCAAAAAGAGTGATAAATTTGTTATCGGCGGTGCATGCCCAAGGCCGTTCGAGAGAATGCAGTTTTTGAGAGGAAGTGAAACCCTGCTGATGGATTTGGCTTTGAAAGAAGAAGGTTTATTCGAATTATTCGATATCGTTCATAAATTCAATGTTAGCGAACTTAAAGCATGGGCAAAAACAAATGTTGATGCTTTGTGGTTTATGGATGATTGGGGCAGTCAAAGGGCACTTTTGATTTCACCGCAGGATTGGAGAAAATTTTATAAACCTCTTTATAAAGAATATATAGATATCGCACACAATAGCGGCAAAAAAGCTTTTATGCATTCCGACGGCTATATCTTCGATATATTTCCTGATTTAATTGAAATAGGTCTCGATGCGATAAACAGCCAGATTTTCTGTATGGATATTAAAGAGCTTAGCAAGTTCAAAGGCAAAATTACTTTCTGGGGCGAGATTGATCGCCAGCAAACTTTACCTTATGGCAGTCGGCAGGATGTAGTCAACTCAGTTAAACAGGTAAAAGAACACCTTTATGACAATGGCGGCGTTATAGCTCAATGTGAATTCGGAGCAGAAGTGAACCCTGATAATGTTGAAGCTGTTTTTGAAACCTGGGATAGCTTTTCTTTATGATTATGACACCTCGTCAGCGATTACAAACCGTTCTTTCAGGTGAAATTCCCGATAGGATTCCTGTATCTCCTGATTTTTCAAATATGATTCCTGCCAGGCGTACCGGCAAGCCTTTTTGGGACATCTATCTTTATAATGACCCGCCGATTTGGGAAGCATATATAGATTGCGCTAAACATTTCGGTATCGATGCTCTCATGGATGGCTATTTTCCACTCAATTTTCCCGAAGAAAAAGATACCGAAGAATGGTTCACCGTGATAGTGGATAAAAGTGATGACCGGATAATAACACAGAGATACAGATTGGCAAATAATAAAAATTTCTGGGAACCGTTTGTAAATGTTTATCCTAAAGACAATCCGCTTATCTATAAAGTTGACCCTGATAAAGTGGGTTTGGCGATTGAGCCGATTAAATGGGAAAAACTTTTAGGCGTTAATCCTTTGGATATAGGCCCGCAGGGTTTGACAAGAATAAAAAAAATGATGGGCGATCAGGGGCTTGTAGGTGTATTCGTTACTTATACTGTTGCATTTACAACTCAGGAAGATATTTTCAAATATTATGATGGTCAATTCGATATACACAAAATGGCAGAAGAGAGAATCGAACATGCCGAAAAAAGATTTCATCGAATCATGGCTCTCGAAGATAAGCCAGACTTTCTCTGTGTCGGCGGTTCGGGCACACTTGTTTATCAAACAATGGATATGTTCCTCAAAGTAGCTTTTCCCGCAGTCAAAAGAGTAATTGAACTTGCCTCCAAAGCAGGCATTCCGACACATATTCATTCCTGCGGGCCGGAAAAAGAACTCGTGAAATTATTTGCCGAGCAAACTTCTCTTACTGTTATTGACCCATTGGAAACACCGCCGGCAGGGGATTGCATCCTTGCAGATCTTAAAAAAAACTATGGCGATAAAATTGTTTTAAAAGGAAATTTGCATAGGACAAATACAATGCTGCTTGGCACTCGAAATGAGGTTATTCAGGCAAGTAGAAAAGCTATCGAAGATGCCGCTGAGGATGGAAAATTTATTCTATCTACTGCTGACCAGTGCGGCCGTGATACTCCCGATGAAAATATTTATGCCATGATTGAAGCCGCCGAAAAATACGGGAAATATTGAAAGGAATATATGTCAATTTCAGATTTTAAATGGAATAAGCCTGTAAAAAGCAGTCCTGATTTTGAAAACATGATAAAAATTCTGAAAAAGCAAAAGCCCTCAAGGGACTCTCTTTTTGAATTTTATATAAATCCTCGAATTTGCTCCATACTTGCTGATTCGCAGATAAATTCTTATTCGTTTGAAGAAAAATATCGTGATAAATTTCATACAGTACTTGCATTTAGAAACGCCGGGTATGATTTTGCCGTTATCAATGCTTCTGATTTCCATTTCCCTGTTGAATGTGAACATACGGAAAAGCAGACTATTTCCTTGAATCGCTCATGTATGATAAACGATTGACAGAGCTTTGAAAAATACAATTGGCCCAATCCTGAGGATTATTCTTACGATTGTCTTAAAAATATACTCGCGCCGATTGATGGCAATATGAAACTCATCACCCCCGGGCCTTATGGTATGCTCGAGATCACAATTCAATTGATGGGGTATAATAATCTTTGTTATTCGCTCGTTGATAATCCGGATTTAGTAAAAGCTGTTTGTGATTCGATCGGCGAAAGGCTTTTGAAGCATTATCAAATCTGTCTCGAATACGAAAGCGTAGGAGCCATATTCGTAAATGACGATTGGGGTTTTAAAACTCAAACGATGATTTCACCAGATGACATGAAAAAATATATTGCTCCTTGGCATAAAAAATTTGTCGCCGTTGCCCATAATGCCAACAGATACGCAGTGATGCATTCCTGCGGCAATCTCAAAAATGTTATGGATGTAATTGTTGACGATATTGGCTTTGACGGCAAACATTCCTATGAAGATACTATTATGCCTGTCGAAGAAGCATATCAGAAATATGGGAGACAATTAGCGATCCTCGGCGGAATCGATTTGGATTTCATCGTTCGCTCATCACCGCAGCAGGTATATGACAGATCGCTCAAAATGCTCGAACTGGCAAGAGATAAAGGCGCTTATGCCCTTGGCACAGGAAATTCTGTGCCGGAGTATGTTCCTGATGAAAATTATTTCGCGATGATTCTCGCCGCCGTAAAAAATCGATTATAATTATTTACTATTAAATATTTCACCAATTGCATAGGCTGCCGGTTTAAAATTTCCTTCAAAATCAATAATAGACGTATTCGTTGGGCACGGAAAGCAATCGTGTCCCATCCATATAATAATTCCGCCGCATGCTGGAAATCTTTTCTTGCAGGCTCTAACTGCAATTCTCAGAGCCTCTGTCTGACGTGTCTGTCCCCATTGAACATATTCTTCAAGGTCTTTCGGCTCGCTGCCGTTTTCGGTTACAAACTCATGCCAGTCAATCCACCATGGCGCTCGCCGCCAAAGCGGATTTGCGAGAGTCGCAGGCAATTCATCGCACCGGCCTTTATATTTCCTTATCATCTCAACATCGCATGGCCCCGGACACCCGACTTCCGCCCTGAACATCGCGTCATCGTTTTTCCAGTAATCAATCCATGTATCGCTGATTTCCCCAACCACCTTCCAAGGCCCCGTAACCGCCCAATGTACGCCTTTGCCGAAATCTCTGCTATCTGCGCAAAATCTCGGCCCCGTCGGCAACGCAACTATGAATCTGCGCAGCGGGTCATTCGCCTTTACAATCGCATCAAGATTCCGCATCATCGGATGTTCCAAACTGACCGTTGGGGAGTCTTCCGTTTTGCCGGATAATAATTCATTTCCACCGCACCATGCTATCAATGAAACATGATGCTGCCGCCTCTTAATAAAATCTTTCGCGATTTCTCCCATTTCTTGAATGCTTTTTTCATCATCCGGCGGAAATCTGTCACCGCCTGATGCCGATAACGGGAATTCCTGCACAACCATAATTCCCATCTCGTCGCACAAATTATAAAAACATTCCTTCTCTAAAAATGATCCCGCCCATACCCGCATCATATTAAAACCAAGCTTCTTATATGAACCAAGCCTTTGAGCATAATCCTCAGTTTTGACATCCGCAAAATTTGGTAGGATTGGAGTCCAGTTCAGTCCCTGGATAAAAACCTTCTTTCCGTTGACAACGCAAAGCCACGGGTCCGCATTCGCCGGTGAATTTGCGCATCTCTCCCATCGAACATTTTTAAATCCGATACTTTTTTCCACACAATCAATTATTTTCCGTTCTCCATTCAGCAATTCTATTGTCAGCGTATATAAATTCTGTTCACCTTTTCCATTTGACTGCCAGCATTTAATTTTCAATCCATTCCACAACAGGGATTGATTTATTGCCGGATATTCTTCTGTTTTTATGATGTTCTCATCTTGTTTCAGGCAGATTCTCACACTATGATCTGCCGCAGCCTCAATTATAGTTACGAGCCTTAATATTCCTGTTTTTTTCGTAACATCATAATCGGTTATTATTTTGACATCCCTGATTTCCGAACTATCAGTTACTTTAAGAATGATATCATCCCATATCCCGATTTGCACGAGCCTGCTGACCCAATCCCAAAAATAATTGAATCGTACTTTCCATTGTGTCATTTTGGAGGTATAGCCGAATTGCCCCAGCCATCTCGGCGGACATTCAAAGACGATTTCAAGCGAATTATCTTTTTGCTTTACGTATTTCGTTATATCTACATTGTGCACGATGTGAGAATTTTCAAACGAATAAATTTTTCTATCGTTTACTCTTATCTGCCCGCAGTAATCCAATCCCTTAAAAGTAAGACTAAAATTTTTACCCCTTGAAAACCACTCATCCGGCATAGTAGTTTTAAATATCCAATGCCTGTTTTCCACCCATTCGCAAAGCCTTCCGTTAAGGTCGA
Source organism: Planctomycetes bacterium GWF2_41_51 (assembly GCA_001825665.1). GTDB lineage: Bacteria > Planctomycetota > Phycisphaerae > Sedimentisphaerales > UBA12454 > UBA12454. The sequence goes on from MHXZ01000005.1 coordinate 6,765, forward strand.
TATTCCAGTTTTGAATCAAACCGGCCTTCAAAAGTGCAAGCTGAACCGAACCCGGTACTTCTGCGTCAATCTCCGGTATTTCTGCCCTCGACTGCACTCCCATATTTACATGTTCATCAAGATTCCATTCCCATGGATTAAATCCCGCAAGTTTCCATTTCAATGATGCAAGTGAAAAACATCGATTCATTTTTATATACCCTTAATCTATTACTTCAACCGTGTCTTTAAGTAAAATATTGTCTGATGAGCTTCCGATCATAATTTCAAATTTGCCCTGCTCAACCGTCCACCTTTTATTTTTAACATCATAAAACGCCAGGCTTTCTCGTGGCAGATTAAATTCAATAGTTTTCTTTTCGCCCGGCTTTAATCCAATTTTAGAAAATCCGCATAATTGTTTCAGCGGCCTTGTCGCACTTGCCTCGACATCATGAATATAAAGCTGAACGACTTCCTGCCCGAAAACTTTTCCTGTATTTTTAACATCCGCGAAAATCTTTACAGAATCATTCTGTTTGATTTTTGTCGGTTTGATTTTCAAATTGCTGTAAGAAAAACTCGTATAGCTCAAACCGAATCCGAATGAGTATAATGGTGATTCTTTAAGATACATATATGTTCTGCCTTTGCGTATATCGTAATCATCAAAAGACGGAAGCTGCGACATAGATGCATAAAAAGTTAGCGGCAGTCTCGCGGACGGATTATAATTCCCGAATATCACATCCGCTACCGCATTGCCTCCTTCTTCGCCCGGATACCACGCGTCAAGAATTGCCGGCACATTGGCTTTTAGCCAGTTAATCGTTACGGCGCTTCCATTGATAAGAACAACCGCAGTTTGCTGATTTGCTTTATACACTGCTTGAATTAATTCATTTTGTGCCGCAGGCAGATCAAGGTCCGCTCTATCATGCTCCTCACCTTCCAGCGTCTCGTCAAAACCTAAAACCACAATTGCCGTATCCGATGCAGCCGCCAATCGAGCCGCCTCTGCTATTTTTTCATCTTTATCTATTCCTGCTGTCCAGCCAAGCGAAACTCCCGCGTCTTTTTCATTCTCATAATATTCGAGTCTTATCGAATATTCCTCGCCTTTAGTCAGCTTTATCTCCGCACGGTCAAGCGTAAATCCCCTCACCCACCAGCCATCGATTATCTTCTGATCATTTATAAATAATCGAATCCCGTCATCACTGCCTGCGCTGATGGTAAACGTTCCTGTCGCAGGCGAAATTAATTTGCCCATCCATCGAATCTAAAAATTATCTTTATTCAGTTCGGAAACCGGCGCCGTATCGCCCCAATCGAACTGTATCTTCTCATCTATGCGGATAATTTTTGCGGTTCCCTGAAAATCCTTGTTATCGAAATATTCACCTTTAAGTCCTCGCTTGCCATCTTCAGTTTTCAGATAAATAGATTCGATGGGTTCAAGATTACCAGTCCTCGCGCATCCCAAAGCGTATTTAACTTCTACATTTGAACCGGTATTATTTTTTATTCCTTCGAATATTGTAACGCCTCTCGTCGGTTTGCCTGAATAATTGCCCAGATATAAAACATTAGCATAAGGCCCAATCACCGCGATGCTCTTGATTTTACTTTTATCCAATGGCAGAAAATTATTTTCATTTTTCAAAAGCACAATCGATTCACAGCTTGCCTGTCTCGCCAGTTGTCTGTGCTCTGGCGAATCCACAACGCTCTTTGGAATCCGATTATACGGCACCGAATCGAATGGGTCGAACATACCAAGTTTAAATCTCGCCCGCAAAATTCTGCTCAAAGCCAGATCAATTTCATCCTGCGAAACAAGACCCTTGTCCATCGCCTTAAGCACATAGTCATTTACATATTGTTTTGGTGCAGTTCCGCAATTAAGATCGCATCCCGCCTTTAATGCTGCCGCCGCGGCTTCTTCCGGCGTTGCGACATAATGATGATTCGCGTGGATATCGGTAATCGCGCCGCAATCCGAAACAACAATTCCGTCAAAACCCCACTCACCGCGCAAAATATCTATCAGCAATCTCGAATTCGCACAACACGGAATTCCATTAACCGCATTATAAGCACCCATTATCGAATGTGCCTTTCCTTCAACTATACACACCTTAAAATGGGGCAGATAATATTCCTGCAATACCTGCTCCGGCACTTCCGACGACCCGCTGTGTCTGCGGTATTCTTCATTATTTGCTGCGAAATGTTTCGGCGTCGCCACGAGTTTTAAATATTTCGGATCGTCTCCCTGCAATCCCTTCACAAAAACAACTCCAAGTCTTCCCGCCAGATAAGGATCTTCGCCATAACTTTCCTGCGTTCGTCCCCATCTCGGATCACGTGCCATATTTATCATCGGGCTCCAGTAAGTCAATCCTCCGCTGCCGATTCCGCCGTTGCTTCCATCGGGCCTGTAAACCGCTCGCGCTTCATCCGAAGTTGCCGTCGCGATTTTATAAAGTAAATCAGGATTCCACATCGCCGCCAAAGCTATCGCATGCGGAAACACTGTAACATCTCGACCCATTACTCCATGCACACATTCGTTCCACCAGAAATAGGGCGGAATTCCAAGTCTCTCAATTCCCGCCGAATCGTTGCACATCTGCAGAATTTTTTCCTCGATTGTCATTCGAGAAATCAAATCTTCTATGCGTTTCTCCATCGGCAAAGAAGTATCTCTAAATAGAAAATTATTATTGTCTGTCTGTGCAGGAGAATTTGAAAAAATTAATCCTGACAACATCGTGAAAATAATTAATTGTGTTTTCATTCTTGATCTCCAAAAATCATCCTTTTAAATATTACACTGATTTATATTTGCGCCAATTAGATTTTAATTTTGACGATTTTGTCCATCAAAAAGCAATCCTGTCCATTGAACCAAAAGGCATTATCCGGTACAATTTTTATAATTAACCATTCTATGTGGAGGTATTATAGTCTTTTTGGAATTTCGGAAGATGAAACGGATAGTTTGCGCTCTGTCATTTCTGCTGATTTCTTTCTGCGCTCATACTTCGTTCGCATGGGTCGAATGGAATTACACCGGTGGCAGCCATAGCTGGAACAACACGGCAAATTGGGGCGGAACAATTCCAAATTCAGCATCCGATCCCATCATGCGCGGCCAAGGCGCAGGCTTCGAAGCCGAAATTTGATTCATCCGTCTCCACTGTTGGCCATCTAATGTTTGTCGGTTTCGACGGCAGGGCAGACCTTAACATCTCCGGTGGCTCACTCACCCTCAATGCTTTTCGCCTCGGCGTCGATAATGGCATCGGATATGTCAATTTAAACAGCGGAAACGTAATCATAAACGGCGATACTGCCATCGGCGATGGCATCAATGGCATTGGAACTCTCACCATCACCTCCGGCACCTTCACTGTCGCTAATTCAGCTGGCTCTACATCGGCTTCAACGGTGCAGAAGGAACCATCAATCTCGATGGCGGAACATTAAGAACTTCCCGAATCATAATGTCAACCGGCACTCCCCGTTTAAACATTACCGCCGGCAAACTTATAATAACCAATACCGATTCAATCGGAGTGGCAAATGAAATCAATAGTTTTATACAAGCTGGTTATCTTACTTTCTACAATGGCGACCCTCTCGCAGAATATTCAATAATCGTAAATGGCTCCGGCTTTACAGAAGTAACCGCTTCATCGCCTGAGAATATATTTGCTTTCAATCCAATCCCTGCAAACCTTTCAACCGAAATCGGCCTTAATCCGAATCTCACATGGTCAGCAGGTGCAGGTGCCGCTTCCCACGATGTTTACTTCGGCAATTTCAATCCCGGCGTCTTCAAGTGCAATCAATTCACAACGAATTTCATTCCCATTGAGCTTTTACCAAATAGAACATACTATTGGCGCATCGATGAAAAATCCGCATCAGGCACAACTACAATCGGCAGCGTCTGGCAATTCACAACCATTGCTCTGCCATGGTCAGATAATTTCAACACGGTCAATTTCACCGCCGGCGGCTGGATAACTTCCGGTACAGGCACAGCTCTCTCCACCAATGCCGGATACCCCAGCGGCTACGGAGCGAGACTGCGAGGCAGCAGCGGAGCAAATTCCATCCGTAAAAACAAAAGCACCGAAGGTTATAATTCCATTACCCTCCGTTACGACAGACGACTAAACAGCAGTACAAGTGTTACCTTAACAGTTGATTGGTCCGCAGATGTCGGCTCAAATTGGAACGTGCTCGAAACAATCAGGGCTCATCCGCAACACCATGGGCAAACAAAACCTGGTCTTTGCCTGCAAGTGCAGATAACAACCCAAATTTCTGCATCAGATTCAGAACAACCGCAGGCTCTTCGAATTATGCATACATAGATAATGTACAAATTTCCGGAACCGAATTCGCATCCGCGTTCGTGCCCGCGATAACCGGCATGTCGCAAAACGATGCCCATACAGCCATTTTAAACGCAGGTCTGGACATCGGCCTGATTACAAATCTTTATAGCGATTCGATAGCTAAAGGTTTGGTTATAAGTCAAAATCCTATCGCAGGTACTGGCACAAAGTTGGATTCACCAGTTGATTTCACAATTTCTCTCGGCCAGGAAATTTCAGGCCAGGCATTGTATGATGGCTTTGTAAATCCTTCTTCCGAAGTCGGCCCTGATGTTTATTGGTTCTGGAATGCAAACGCCTTAAGCGAAAAGGAAATCGATCGCGAACTCGATGTTCTCCATGCTGCCGGCATTCGCGGCGTTTTGATCTTCCCGCTTCAGGAACCAATGGCCGCTACAAAAATTGACGAACAGCAATTGCAGTGGCTAAGCCCTCAATGGAATGCGATGCTGCAATATACAATCGATGCTGTCCATCGGCATGATATGCACATTGACGTAATTGTTGGTACAGGCTGGCCGTTTGGCGGCCCATTCGTCCCCCAAGGTGATGGAATCAAAATTATCAAGCTTGGCAAAACGGAACTTACAGGCCCCGGAACTTTCAACGGCAACATTCGTGATTTAATGGTTCTTCCGCCCGGCGCTTATGGCGAAACAGATCATGGCTCAACTCCCGAATTGAAATTCCTGCGCCTCATTCCCAAAAATCCGCAAAACTTCACCGCCGGTACTGAATTAATAAATCAGGTTCAGCCCGATGGTTCAATTTCATTTTCAATTCCGTCAGGTCAGCATATCCTATATTCTGGCACATATCGCGAAGGTTATATTGTTGTTAATATTGCAGCACCCGGTGGCCAAGGTCCCGTCATCGACCACTTAAGCAAGCCCGCACTCGATAATTATTTAGCTTATTTTGAAAATTCGCTAAAACCATATCTCGCCAATCAAATCGGCACAAATCTTTGTTCCCTGCATTGCGACAGCTTCGAACTTACAAATTCAAATTGGACACTCGACTTCTTGCAGGAATTTCAGACTCGCAGAGGTTATTCGCTCGATCCATATCTACCGTTTATTCTCGAATGGCCTCCCGAATCCGGCGGCTCCGGATTCAGCAATGCCGTCAATCGCGTTCAATACGATTTCTGGAAAACGCAGCAGGAAATTTTCCGCAAAAGATTCCTCATTCCGTTTTATCTCTGGTGCCATAATCAGGGCACCGATTGCCGCAACGAAGGCTACGGCTGCTACGAAATTGACCAGCTCGAAAACAAATTTATCGCAGATCGCCCAATGGGTGAAACATGGATCGCATTAAATAAAGACATCCCGCCGCATGAAGTTCTCATTCCCGTCGATAAAGAAGTCCTGCCCACAAACGTCGGAATATGGAGCTGCAAAGCGAACAAATACGAATCGTCCGCCGCCCATCTCACCGGCAGACCAACCGTAAGCTGCGAAACAATGACAAGCGGTTCTTCCGCATTCCGCCTTCGTCTGCAGGATATCAAACTCGGCCTCGACATTGATTTTGTTTCCGGCATCAATCATACTTTCTTTCATGGTTTCAACTGGTCGCCTCAAAAAGCAGGCTTCCCTGGCTGGTTCTTCTGCGGCTCATACATGAGCGAGCACGAGCTTTGGTGGCCGTACTTCCATGAAGTAAATAAATATAATTCACGAATTTCGTATGTTCTGCAAAAATCTGTTTCACAGGCGCAAATCGGTATTATGTCATGGGAAAATTTCCTCTGGGAAGCTCTCGCCCAACACGGCTATTGTTCCGATTATATCAACGAACGCGTTATACGTGATGGAATCAGCCAGTCCGGCAAACTTATCTTCGGCCCGCAATCTTATGAATTATTAATTTTAAACAGAGTTTATGCCATCGAACCGGAAACCGCAACCGCTCTTTATGACTACGTTGCCGCAGGCGGAAAAATTATATTCGTTGATTATGCACCTTATACTATCCCCGGTCTCATTGATGCCGCAAGCAAAGGCGCTTTGGTAAACAGTACTATTTCATCAATGTTACAGCAGTATCCAAACAGGGCATTTGTTGTCACCGGTGTCGAGCAGAACGAATGGTTTAATTGGGTTCCATCAACATTAGCTCAAACAAGTATCAATCCTCTCGTACAAATTTCCGCCCCGGATAAGCTTCTCTATCAAATACATCAAATCTCCGGCGGCAAAGATATTTTCTTTTTCGCTAACCTCGATGTGAAAGAGTCAAAAACTTTTACCGCCAATTTCAATATCGCAAACAAAACTCCATGGAAATGGGATGCGATGACCGGCGCTCGCAGCGTAATGCCTCATACCGGCTCAACCCTGAATATCAGACTCGCTCCAGCCGAATCGCTTTTGATTATATTTGAACCCGATTTAACCGGCACACCGACAATTGAACCCGCTATTAATTATAGCGATTATTTCCAGATAAATTCACAATGGGATTTAACTCTCAATCGCGTAAACAATCAGGGTCCAACTGCAAACGTCAGCTATGATATTTATTTTGGACCAAATTTTGAGGATGTAAATTCCGCCTCTCGTCTCGAATTAGATTTCGATGGCGATGGCTTCGTAAACTGTGCCGATTTAGTCGAGCTTGCTCTCCGCTGGCTTTCGTATGATGATGTGTTTGATTTGGATAATGATGGTGAAATTAATTTTGCCGACTTTGCCGTCTTTGCCGAGCAATTCAATGAAAGAGCGCCTGATGCCTTTTATCGAAATCAAACCGAAACGGAATTCAATCCGTCAGGTCTTAATCCGAATACCGTTTATTATTGGCGTATCGATGAAGTAACAGACACCGGCACATTCAAAGGCCCGATTTGGAATTTCAGAACTGGCCCATAAATGAAATAAAAATGAATAAATTTAAATATATATTTTGTATTTTGATAATGACATTCACCAATGCCTTTGCATGGGTCGAATGGAATCATATCACTGGCAACAGTCATAGCTGGAATAACCCGCAAAACTGGGGCGGCATAATTCCAACTTTATCAACCGATCCGATAATCCGCGGCCAAGGTTCCGGCCATGAAGCTGTAATAGATTCTTCCGTTTCAGCGACAGGCTGCACAATGTGGATGGGCTACTCCGGCCAGGCTGATCTCACAATCTCCGGCGGAACTGTTACAGTTGGCAGTGATATCGTACTTGGCGACAGTGCACCCGGCATCGCAACAATGATAATGACCGATGGCTCATTCAATCATACCAGCGGCTGGTTATATGTCGGCTTCAATGGTGCAAACGGTACGATTAATCTTCATGGCGGCACTCTTACTACGTTCAAAGTTCTATTGAGCAGTGCAAATGCACACATGGATATCACGCATGGCAAATTGATTATTACTAATCCCGATTCCATCGGTGTTATCAGTGAAATAAATGGTTACGTTCAATCAGGCCGGCTTACATTTTTCAATGGCAATCCGCAGGCAGCCTACAAAGCTACAGTCAATGCTCAAGGCCATACAGAGATTACAGCTTCAAAAAGAGCAGCAGATGTTTACAATCCATCGCCCGCTAATAATTCGACAGGTGTAAGCCGCAATCCGACTATCTCATGGCTGCCCGGCACGACAAGCAAAAGAGTTTTACCAGCATTGATTGATTTCAAAAATGATCAAACCCTTTGCGAATTTAGCGGAACAGCGATTTACAGTACACAATTTAACGTCTCAGATAACCAGCGCACCTTACTTTCATTAGGTGAAGTTTTCGGAATTTCAGAAGTTACGTTAAACGGTATTAATCTCGGCCATCGCTGGTTTGGCGAGCACAATTACGATGTTTCAAACGCCTTGATAATTGGCACAAATGTTTTGGAAATAAAAGTGATTACGACTTTGTCAAATTATTTCAGCGTTTGGGAAAATCCCGTAGCTCAAATATGGACGACCGACAGACAACCTGTTTCCGAAGGAATGGTTGGCCCTGTTCTATTGCTGAAACAAGAATAATAAATAAGCTATTGCTATCTTAGCCACACATCAATCTGATTGAATTTTCTGTCACGGATATCTTCTGCAATAGATGATGGCAGCATTTCAGTTTCGTAAACTTTTCCATCAAGTTCATATTTCACGATTTTTGCCAGGTTTGCACCAAAAGTATTTTTACCTGACTGGTTATGATATATCAATAATGTATCGCCGAATAAAACGCAAACAAACGAATTAGCTGGAATTTGAATATTTTTGCCTTTCCAATTTATTTGGTTTGTTTCTTTTGTGAACCATTCTGAAGGCAAAACGGGTTCAAGTTTGAATTGTAACTTATTGTCTTTCATATAAAATGGTTTGGCTCCGACCGTGAGTAAATTCCAGATGTGAATAAATTCCGCAGTTGAGCCTGAAAGTCTTGCGACGAAACCTCTGCCTCTCGCGGCTGGGTCGGGACAGACTGAAGAAGCCACGAAGGAGCAATTTTCCAGGATGCTTCTGCCATACACATCCGGATTCATAAATGGTACAAACATTGTACGAATATCTGTGAAGAATTCTTCATATAACCCGGCCTTGAGCAATTCTAAAATATATTTATAAGACATGTGAAGCCAAACAGACTCATTCTCGTACCAACCCCGTGTAAAAGTTCTTGCCCTGCCGATTTCTTTTGGACAATTGTCAAGACATTCATTCAATTTGTACATTTTCAGTTCCGGGTCAAACAATGGAGAGTTTTTCACTGCTTGATAAATTTTGCCGGCTTTTTGGGGATCATTAATCATCCTAAGCAAATGTACCTGACCTTCGAGGAAAAGCGGCAGGGGAGTTTGCTTAAATCTTTCTACCTGTTCAAAAGTTACACCTTTTTTCAACTCTGTGAGGCTATAACTTCGTTCATTTTGTAATGCGGGTTCGTTTCTATAATACGTGTGAATTAATCCGCTTTGGGAATCAACAGATCTTTTTATTGCCCAATCAATCTTGTTTATAACGCATGCCAATAAATCTTCAAGCTTTTGTCCAGATACAAGTTTAATCTGACCGCTGATATTAAAACGAACTCTTTTTCTATAATCTTCACGGATTTGTGCTGCATGGTGCCATGAATATTCAGCCTGATGAAGGTGTTTAATAACAATTTCTATTAAGTTTGCAGTTTCGATTGGGAAAGCTGTATCATGAATTTGTTTCATACTATCCAGGAGCCATGAAGCTAATCTGCCAAGTTCAATAACTTCACACGTTGATGAGCCAAAAAGACCCGGCAAACCATTCAGTGAATCATTCCAACCAGGTCTGCCTGCTTCCATTTCGAGACCGCGGCCTGTATAATCAAATGAAACAGCTTTAATAGCGACTAAGGCACATAATTTTGCAAAAATTGTAACTGGAGGCATTGGAATTTTGTTATTATTCATTGCCGCATCAGTAATGGCATTAAGCTGAAGAGGTCCGAATTTTTTAATAAAATATTTATCTTTTCTCGGAACAACGTAAGCGCCTTCGTCAAACCATATAATGTCAGCTTTTTCGGTCAGCATCCTTTCAACATTGTCAGGATATATCGCTTCATAGGCTTCAAGTAAATCAACGATATATGTCCAGTGGTCAATCCAATAACCACCATCATGAGCACCCGCTGTAAGTTTCCTTTGGCATTTGCTTAATATGTTTTCAAGCCAGCCGAATTTATTTTCTAAAATAATATCATGTAAGTTTAGCCAATTCAGCAATTGGCCGGGGTGAAAAGGATTCTCAAAAATCCGAATAAATTCTGCTTTATCATTTTTATCTTCTGATGGGCAAAACTGGTCAGCGGTAATTTCTTGGGGCAATGTCCAGAGATAGCCTGTAATTCCAAGCGGATTAAAGCCGTCTGCCTGCAACAGATTGATAAAGATTTTTAAGTCTTCATCTTTGATATCAGGATAGAACCAGATATCATGTCTTCGATTCTGGCATATATCTCTGTAATTACCGGGTCCGCTTGAAAGGGGATGAGAAGCAAGTTCGAAATAATTATAATCGCGTTCCAAATCACCATGACGCCGAGAATACAAATACAGGGGGGTTGAACCATTTTTTGAAGGAAGCATAAAAGGGATACCGCCCCTTAGAATATTATCGAGATAGTTTTGCCGGACATAACCATCAAGTTCGCGATTAGAAGATAGTGATAATGCCGGCCTTGTTATTTCTTCTATCAGATTGACGCTCTTGGCTTTTTCTGAGTTTATATCTGAGAAATTTTTGAATTTAGAAATATATTTTTCCAGCATCCTTTCAGTCGGAGCAAAACCAACCATAGAAATCAATGTCGTAGAATCCTCTGGATTCAGAGTGCATTGCGCTGGAGTGAGAGCGCATGGAAAACGATTTTCCCATATTTGCATATTTCTATTTAAAAAATCGTTTTCAATGAAATTATATGGTTTGATTAGAGAGTTGCCTGAACCAAAAATAACATCTGGGTCAACATAAGGTTCTGCCGGTATAATATTGTTTTGTTCTTTAAACCATGAAGCATAGAAATGGCCATAATCTATAGAAGTAACTTCCGCTTCGTCATGTGCCAAAACTTTAGAAGAATAAAAAGGGATAGAATTTTTTAAAAGCCGAACAGAGGCATATGCTTCACTCAGTCGCCGCATTGACTTTAGATTAAAATCTGTCATACCCGCAGGTATGATTAAAGCCAATCCATCGAGCAGAGATATTGTTTTAGGTTTGTTTGAGATGTTTTTTACTGTGATAAGCCTGATGAGAGATGCCAAAGATTGATTTATGGGGCTGAAGTATTCAATGTTGAAAGTAATTCCTAAATCAGAGTTTTTTTCTTCAATCTGTAAACAGTTCGGCTCAATCCACATTGTTCTTTGCGGACAGGATTTTGTTTTTTCAAACGAATTCTGAAAAGGTTCATAATAAAAACCATCGATTTTACAAAAAGTGCGGAACCCCTGGATACCAACTAACTGATAAGCCCATGTAGCAGGCAAAAACTCGATAATTGCATGGTCTTTATCGCTTGTTCCCATAGATGCGATTGCTTGTCCTCTGTTGACATACATACACCAAAGCGGAACGCCTTCCACTCCTGCTATTCCCGGAAGAAAACTCGAAAAGGGTGCAGTTTTATCATAATTGCTGATTCTGTATTTGCCGTCAGGTTCTAAACGATAATTGGAATCATTGAGTGTCATAATCGCAACCAGTTATTTTATCTTTGTCGTCGAGGAACGAAGCACAAGCCTTTCCTGGAGAACATATTTATTTTCCCTGAAATTGAATTTTTTTTCTATTTTATCCAACAATAGTTCCGCAGCCTTCTCTCCTAATTTCAGTGACTGAATATCAATAAAACTTAATTTGGGACTTAAGATACTCGCGGCATATTCATCACAGAAGCATAATAATGATAAATGCTCAGGTATTTTTATATTTAATTTATGAGATGCCTGCATTAAGTTCAGACCCCCCATATGACCGTAAGCTACGACTGCAGTAACATCATTTTTCAAAATATTGTCTTCAAGAAATTTTTCGGGTGAATCGAGCCACTGGTCAAATCCGGCAACGGGCTTCAATCCCAATTTAACCATTGTATCTACATAAGATTGCTGTCTGTCAGTAATGCTTTTATGCCTATAAAGATGGACTGGAGGAGCATTCGCGTATGCGATTTTACGATGTCCAATCTCATACAGATATTCAATCGCAGTTTTCATACCGCCGGCATCATCCGGTACAACCGAAACACCGGAATTACCGGCAGGGCCATTGACTACAACATAAGGAATATGATTCTGTTCAAGTTCATTTAATGTAATCTTATTTGTTTGAGCCAGGATAATTACGCCGTCTATTTTCCATGCAGGAAGTTCACTTGAATCAGCCTGATGGCTTGACATGTCAACTGTAACATCGAAAACTTTTTCTGACGATTCGAGTATCCGAATCGCACTGTTGACGACTGTCTGGTAAATATTGCCGAGGTCGGATAAAGCATGATGGCCGCCAACAACATGAATCATTCGGGATTTCTGCAGGCAGAGACTCTTGGCAATTAAGTTAGGTTTGTAATTCAGCCTCTTAGCAGCTTCGATTACACGCAGGCGGATATCTTTTTTTACCGAAAAGTTATTTCCGGTTTTGTTGTTTAATATTCTGCTTACGGTTGATTTGCTGACCCCGGCGGCTTCAGCAACGTCTCCCAAAGTTGTTACGGATTTTGCCATAATTAATCTATCTTTGATGGTTATCTAACCAGCTTTATGGAATAAAGGGTAATTTTCCCCCTTCCCTGGCCGCCGGCCATATATAACCCTATACCTTTCATTGCATTCATTGTTATTCTACGTTGACCATTTTGATTTCCCCAGGAAATTCTGGGCTTTAAGTTTTTAAATTCAAATCTTTTTATTTCACGGCTTCCGCTTCCGAAATGATTGTTAAATGTAAAAGATTCGCCATCATCGCCGGCTAGAGTATTATAATTCTTTTTGTCAGGCAAGTCCACACCGGCTTCATCAACGATAATTTCATAAGAAACATTTTCAGGCACAAACCAATCAATCTCTAACGCATCATAACCATCGAGATTTGTGGCATAAGCAGGTCCGCTGTTTACTGCATATTTTTCAGGACCAAAGATGATTATTCCGCATCCCCACAAAGTGCCGGTATTATAATTCACAATCGCGTTTGCATTCAGCTTTTCAAGGGAAATGCCTGCATCTTCGGCGTGAAATAGTTCCGGGGATTGAATCCATTTCTCCCAGAGCAAATCAATTTGAGCAGGCCTTTCAGGATATTGCCCGGGTTCGAAAACAACAGCATTTTCAGAAGGTAATTTGTCAAAAGTTTTTAATTCAGATTGACTGTGAACTGTAAAGACTTGTTTATTGGCTTCGGCCATTGCATCGAGTAAAACGGTATATGGCCTGTTTTGAATATCTACCACACCATAATTAGAGTTTTCGCCATCAAATCGTCCTTGTGGAGATTGGTCTGCAAATTCAAACCAGTGAGTGCCTATCACCATAGGATATTCATACATAGCATTGACATATTTTTTGTAGTTTTCGGCTCTTTGTGCCTGAGTATCGACAACCGTTCCTGCTCCTCTATGGTTTGGACAGCCGCTGGTATTTTCTTTTGCTCTCCATGAGTATTCTGTAATCATAATCGGCTTTTTACCTAATATCCAGTAACGCGAAAGAAGCCTTTTGTTTACATCCGGTTCGACTTGATATTTGTTGTAGGACATTACATCGCAAAATTTTCCGCAAGCTTTAATTACACTGTCCGGGGCATCTCCTGCGAATCTTACGCCAAGGAGTAATTTGCCCGGCATTAGTTTTTGTACTGCTTTGGTAGATATTTCAAAGAATTTATCAGCGGCATATCCCGTAAATTCATCTCTATCCTTCATACTATTATCATTAAGCGAGCCTCTCAGAGTAGTTGATGTCAGATTGTTCCAACTGTCCAGATTTACATTCCAGGCTTTACTGAATGCTTCAGCGGTGTTATACTTTTTTATCAAAAAGTTTTTAGCTTCTTGTCTTGCAGTATCCTGCAGGGATGTGTCAAAAGCTAATTCGAGCAATGTGTAATTTGGAGTTACGTCCCAGGCACTCTTACCAAACCACTGCATTTCGTTGTCCAGAAAAAAACCCATTATTGATTCAGGATATTTTTGTTCAGCAAGTCTGCTGCGTACATTCATTTCGACTCTTTCTTCAAAACCGCTCCTGAGACCTTCGAGGCATCTGTCAGCCGAATGGCCGGCAACATATAATATTACTGTTGAATAAAGACTTTTCGAATGTATCGCGCTGTTAGACCATGAACCGATGGTATTAAAGCTGCTTTTTTGCAGCAGGTCTGTAACAAAAGTGTTCCATTTTTCAAAATCTCCGCCGAATTGAGAATTAACAGCATCATAATATTTTGTATTTGGTTTGTGATTCCACGCTGCAGGGACTATGTTATTTATGCCTATAGATAGGAAACGGTTACCTTCAGGGTCGATAAACCAGAATTTTCCCTGAGAATCTTTTTGCACAGCAAACATTTTATTTTCCTGTGTTATTCTGCTTTCTGTTTCAGCTGCCAATAAAATAGATTGGCAAAGCAAGATAATGATTATAATTGCGTTTAGTTTCATAATTACCTTTAAACAAAAAGGTTTACAATAAATATAATTTACTTGTAAATGTTTAGCAAGCGTTTGCTATTATATAAAAATGTATTCTTTTGTCAAGCACCTATTGACAATAAGCTAATAATTGATATTTTATTAAAATGAAAGTATCTGAGCTTTTTTGAATATAAAACTGAGATAAGCATGGATGGATTGATTCTCCAAATATAATTTCTGTATTTAAAAGAAGGTTCAAATGAGTAAATCAGAACATTACACAACAGCCCCGGAGGACCGTATTCCTATTACATACAAATCCGCCTATGCTATAGGTATGCTTGTTAATAATATGCAAGCTGCCGCACTGCCCGCTATGATGGTTATACTCAATCTTGGCTTGGGCATGAATCCGGCTTTGGTGGGTCTTATCGCTTTTATCCCCCGCATTGTAGATGCCCTAACAGATCCCATGATGGGTTATATCTCTGATAATACACGGTCACGATTCGGCCGCCGCAGACCGTACATTTTCTGGGGCGCCATCTCTGCCGGGATTATTTTTGCCTTGATGTGGCAGCTTTATCCAGGTTACAGCCAAAGCTTCTATTTCTGGTTTTTCCTGATAGCATCTATTCTTTTCTTTTGTGCCTATACCGTTTATGCAACGCCGTTCGTAGCTCTGGGATTTGAAATGAGCCCTGATTACCACGAAAGGACGCGGTTGCAGGGCACTGCTAATTGGATAGGGCAAATCGCTTGGATTACAGTTCCATGGTTTTATGCAATAATGTACAGCGAAAGGCTATTTGAAGGCCCTGTTCAGGGAGCACGTATTTTGGCAATCGCAGTTGGAATATTTATCGTGTTGGGCGGAATAGTGCCTGCCATTTTCACCCGAGAATATTTTGGTTCACAGCCGAAAAATGAAACCAGAAAAGGTTTCATGAATAATCTGCGAGAATTTTTTAAAGGCTTTGTTATTACTTTTAAATGCCTTCCGTTTGTCAAGCTTTGCGCAGCAACATTCCTGATTTTCAATGGTTTCCAGCTTGGGTCTTCTTTTTCCTTATATGTAATGATTTATTATGTATTCGGCGGAGACAACACTAATGCAGGAATTTTACAGGGTTGGCTTGGTACTGTCACCTCGATTTGTACTTTCGGTGTAATTCCTTTGGCTGCATGGATTTCAACAAAAGTGGGGAAAAAGAGAGCTTTGTTATTAACAATTTCTCTCTCTCTGGTGGGATACGCACTTAAGTGGGTCGGCTACAATCCTAACTATCCATATTTACTGCTTATTGCCGCTCCGTTTGTTGCATTTGGAATTGGTTCATTGTTCACCTTGATTTGTGCAATGGTTGCTGATGTGTGTGATTATGATGAGCTTAAAACAGGCCGGCGTCGCGAAGGAATGTTCGGAGCTATTTACTGGTGGATGGTAAAAATCGGGATGTCTGTTGCGGGGTTGCTGACAGGATTAATGCTTAATGCATCGGGTTTTAATGTAGCTTTAGGCAGTGCTCAGCCTATAAAAACACTATTCTTTCTGAGAGTATTTGATGTTGGCACTACAATAATAACATCTTTAATAGCAATTCTTATTATCGCAACTTTCGATATAACGGAAGAAAAAGCGCACGATATCCGACTTGAACTCGAAAAACGCCGAGGTAAACCGGCCGGCGAAAGTGTGTCCACGAATTTGGTAGTCTCATAGTAGTATTGGATTTAATTCTAAGCATCTAATTTTCATTTAAGGCTGTTGTATACATACCTCTCAACACCGGGAAATTCTTGCAAGAATTCTTTGGAGATTATTCCCGCTGCAATTTTTTTCTTTGTTTTGAAAAAAAATATTAGAGGATTTTACCTAAGAGCAGCAAAGGCTAAAAACAAACCATCCTTAAAGATATTTACCACAAAAGAGTTATACTTAAGAGATAAAATAGACCTATAAAATATAATAAATTTTCAATTATTTTTCGATTTCTATATTGACACAGACGGGTTTAAAATAGTAGAATATGAAAAATCAGCAAACGGTTGCTAAATATATAGCAACAGTGCTAATTATCGACAAGAGCGGCATAGTTTTACAATTTCATACGAAAATCTTCCATGAACTTAGATTAAATTGCGATGAAATACTTCAGAACGCGGTCAGAATTTTGAAGTTATTTAGTAAGAATTTAAATGAAAAAATAATAAAAACTTTTTAATGGAGGACACAAAAATGAAGAAGCTAATTATTTTATTGAGTTTATGTTTTGCTGCTACAGTAAGTGCCAATGTATCATTGAACAGTATAGTTGCTAACAATGGTTTTGAATTCGGTAGTGGTGCGTTAGCGGATAATTGGATGCCGAATGCTATTGGTAATATAGCAACAGTGGAGCGAGTTGCCGAGGAAGCATTAAGCGGAACATATTCAGAGAAATTTTTCATCAATTACGTTTCTGAAACCGGAACAAAAGCAGAAATTCTTCAGCAAACCGCTGTTGGTTCGATTACGCCAGGCACAGCTTATGACTTCAGTTTCTTTGCTAAAGGTTATGCCGGCCCCGGAGTAGTGGGATTTTTCCAGGTTCAATGGCTTGATGGCGATGGCAGCCATGGCGGCGGTGTTAAAGGTGTCGGCCCAATGACTCAATTTGGAACTTCACTGACATCCGTTTATCAGGAATTTAGCCAGACAGGTTTAATAGCAGCCGCTAATGCAGATTGTGCATTTATTTCCATTCGCCTCGAAGGCGGAGCATTCAGCGGTTCAACAGGTTATATGTATGTAGATGCAATTCCTGAACCGGCTACAATGGCCTTGTTAGGATTAGGCGGTCTGTTGCTGCGTAAACGTAAATAATCAAAAGCTAAGCTAAAGCTGCGGGGATAAAACCTTGCAGCTTTAGCTTTTAAAAAATAAAAGGAAAAGCCATGTATTCAAAATCAACAACTGTTTTTGTTATTTCCATTGTACTAATTCTTGCAATTAATCCTATATATGCTGAAGTTGTCTGGTCAGAAGAATTCGATGGACCTTCTATAGATTCGGCCAAATGGACTTATGATACAGGCAGTTGGGGTTTTGGAAATGGTGAGCTTCAGTATTATACAGCTCGGCCTGAAAACGCATACATTGAAGATGGCGCTCTTGTTATCAAAGCCATGCGTGAAAATTACAAAGGTGCGGGAATGTCATTTAGTTCTGCTCGGTTGAAAACACAAGGCAGATTTGCATTCAAATATGGAACAATTGAAGCTCGCATAAAGGTGCCTGACCTTGCTAACGGCCTTTGGCCTGCTTTCTGGCTGCTTGGAAATAATATCGGCTCGCATACATGGCCTAAATGCGGCGAACTTGACATTCTCGAAATGGGAATGAAATCTGCTATTACTGCCGGACTTACAAATAAACGGCATAGTGCTTATGCGCATTGGGATTATCAAAATTCTTATGCAAACCATGGAATAGCAGTTGATTCTTCGGTTAATCTCAACACTGATTATCATCTTTATAAAATGTCCTGGACACCTACGACGATTAAGGCTTACATTGATGGTGTTGAATTCTGGGCTTTTGATATCAGTCCTGTAGTTACCAATTCGCTTGAGGAATTTCATCGGCCATTTTTTATTATCGCAAATCTCGCTGTCGGAGGTTACAACTTTGTTGACATTACAGATCCTGGCGCAATTACAGCTCCGTTTCCTGCCAGGATGTACATAGATTGGATTCGTGTTTCAAGCAATGCAAGCACGGTTCTGTATTATGGTGATGATATCATCGAAACTGGAAATTTTGGAGTTTTTACCGATACGACACCAGTAGAAAATCATATTACATACGGGACCGATGCGAATCTTTATATCTGGAACAACATGACTGCAAACACGGCAGTACCGTATGAAGGAACAGAGTCATGGTCGTTTGATGTCGGCGGCGGTCAATGGTTTGGAATGGGTGTATTATGTTCTCTCGACAGGAATATGAAAAACTACTCCGATGGTTATCTTCACTTTCAAATGAAGACGACTTCTACTGCTGCGATGAAAGTAGGAATTAAAAGTTCAGCGGCAGGTGAGAGTTGGCTGCCTTTGATAAACGGCGGCGAATTTGGCCCCCTCCGTGACGGCAGTTGGCATGAGGTAATAATTCCTCTGAACAGATTTGCAAATATAGACTTCAGTGCAATAAGTCAAATTTTTATGATAGCAGGCGATGCCCCGGCATCAGCACTTAATTTATCAATAGACAACGTATATTGGACTGAAAGTGTTGAAAGACCAACACCAGCAAACGGAAATTTCGGCGTACTTACCGAAACAGCAGCGCATAAAACATCAGGCGAATTTATGCCGACAATCAATGGCGATATTTTTGTTTGGGAAAATACTTTGGCTGCTGCAACTCAGCATCCATACGAAGGCTCAGGCTGTCTTTCTTTTGCTTCAACACCGGGCCTGACCTGGTTTGGTGCGGCAATTACGCCGAATATAAAATACAATCTTACCGCCTTTAGTTATCCTGAAAGTAAATTGCGTTTTGCCCTTAAAACCAGCTCTACGGTTACATTTATGATAGGAATGAAAAGCGGTAATGTGGAGGATATCGGCCAAAAGTGGATTACGTTTGCTGCGGGCAATGATCCGTATGGTTTTGTTCGCGATGGAAACTGGCATGTCATAGAAATTCCAATGGCGGATATTTCAAATGCTGTTGACCTCTCACAGGTCAGCCAATTGTTCGAGATATTGGGAACCAATGGTCCAATAAGCGGAATTGAAATTGATGATATTTGTTTCACAGGCGGCGGTTCACCGATAAGCGGCGGCAACACAGCTCCAACAATAAGTATAACCAATCCGACAGAAGGCCAGATTTTCAACATTAACGATGATATTACTATCCAGGCGGATGCCGCCGATGTTGACGGTACTGTAGTAAAGGTTGAATTTTTCCAAGGCTCAACTTTGCTCGGTCAGGATTTAGTTGCACCGTATTCGTTTACCTGGAATGATGTTCCTGCCGGCACATATCTTTTAACAGCAAAGGTAACTGATAATAATGATGCTTTCAGAAGTACCTCAGTAAGAGTGTATGTCGGTACTCCCGTGTTGACAAGCATTGCAGTATCGCCTTCTTCTGCTGCCATAGAAGTTGGCCAGACTCAGCAGTTTACAGCCAGCGGATTAAATCAATTTGGTTTTCCGATAGCAACAGATGCTGTATGGTCAGTAACAGGCGGTGGAACAATCGATTCTACAGGATTATTTACAGCAGAATATCCCGGCAGCAGGTTTGAAGTTATTGCTCAGGATGGCTCTATTTCAGGCAGTGCGGATTTAACTACATATTTTACAGCTTTGCCGACTGGATGCACAGGTGGACCGGCCAATGGTGATTATACGTATGTAGTTAGTAACGATTCTGCAAACCCAACTATAACATTTATACCCGGCAGAGCAGGCGTTGGAAGTCCGACATGTATTTTTTATTATAACACATCAGCTTACGGAGTTTTCCCGGGATCCGGTGTATCGCCGAATGTTCCAAAACAGATAACAGCATCTGCGGGACAAACAATATATTTTTATTACACATACAGCATTCCTGAAGGCGGCGAGAATTCAACCGTTAATTCAAAGCACATGATTACGGTAGGTTCCTGCGGCTCGGCTTTTCCTGCTGACTTGGATGGTAATGAATTTGTAGACTTTGCGGATTTCTATATTATGGCATCATATTGGCTGGAAGATGATTGTAATAGCAATAATGCGGATTGCAGCGGAGCTGATTATCAGCCTGATGGCAATGTTGATTTATATGATTTACAAATTTTTGCGGATTATTGGCTCCAGTAAAGAGTGCTTTATGAAATTAATGATTCGGGAATGGTGATAAGAAATGGCTAAAAGCGTAGCTAATCTCAGTGATGTGGCAACATTAGCAAAAGTTAGTAAATCTACTGTAAGTAGAGTTCTGAATAACAAACTCGGCAATGGTTTTAGTGTAACTGCGGAAGTAAAAGAAAGAATTCTCAAAGTCATAGAGGAACTCAACTACAAGCCGAATTTGATAGCACAGGATTTGACAAAACAGCGGACAAGAATGATATCCGTTCTCGGCGGCGCGCATGCTTTAAGTGATTTGGGTAACATTTATCAAACCGCTATCAACAGTATTACTAATATTTTAGACAATGCACCGGGCGGCTTCGATGTTACTGTTGATATGTCTCACCATCCGGACGGAAGCAGTGAAATACCTGCATGGAGAATTGATGGTGCGATTGTTCTTGCAAGATGCAGTGATGAAACTTTCGAGGAATTGGAACAGAGAAATGTTCCGTATGTCGTAGTTAACGGCTCGAGTTGGGAAAAAGGTTCAACTGTTGTGCCGGACGATATACAGGGAATGAAATTATCGGTTGACCATCTTGTCAAACTCGGACATAAGAGAATTGCGTATGCATCTGCACCGCTCGGACATCTTATAGGCCATAGCAGCATTGAAGAAAGACATCAGACCTATGTAAGTGAAATTAAAAAACTTGGTCTCCCGGTTATTGAAGGGCACGATAAGCTTTTTACTTCCGCTGAGGATTATTTGAAAAGCATCATTTTCAAAAACAAGGCAACTGCGATTATTACATACGGACATATGAACGCTCTGAATCTTATGCAGGCCGCTCATTTTTTAGGTATTTCCATCCCCCAAAATTTCAGCTTGATGGCTTTCTGTGATAAATGCGCTACCGATATTATGAGTCCTGGTTTGACATTCATAGATTTGCAATCGAAAAAAATGGGTGAAATAGCGGCGAGTATGCTTTTGGAGATGATTAAAAATCCCGGTTCTGCGAGAAAGCAAATCAAGATTCAGGAACAATTGGTTTTTAGAGATACGACTTCTGCACCGGAAAATAGTTAATTATATTTATTTTAGGAGAATACAATATGAAGAAGAAAATTATTACAGGCAGAATTATCAGTTTTATTGTGCTTCTGGTATTTAGCGGCTTGGTTAATGCTCAGACGGTATTCAACATTGATATTAATGGTGAGATAGAACCAGGCGTACCGGATCTTGCACCTTTTGGTGAATATACAGATGGCGCACCAGGTGTCTTCAATGACGGCATCAATAAATGGAACGTATTTGTCGGCGGCTGGGCTGTTAGGCTTGTTCCAGATGAGATTCCGCAAGGAGCAAACTGGCAGATAACAAAAACCTATGTCGGCTGGCTGAATCCGGAAAATGTAATTTCCACACAGGACGGCAGCGGAACACTATTCCTTGATTATGCATCGAAAACCGGCACTACTACTCCGACACTTGCTGTTATTGGTGGTGTTAATATTGACAACGGTACTAATTTCAGTCAGGGTGTCTATGATGTATATCTCTATGGCAATGGTATCTGTGATTTCAATGTAATTGGTACTCCGCCCCAAAGCGGCCCGGACGAACCAGTTGCGGTTGAATATGTGGTTACTCTTGCCGGACATAATCCGATTGATTCGAATTATATTATTAATGAAAACTATGCAATGATTCCGGGTCTTGATTCATCAAGAGGAATAAGCATACAAATAAAAAGCGGCGGCCTTGCAGGTTTGCAGCTGGTAGATAAAGGTATTCTGGTTCCACAGGCTTATCCTCTTCCGGGTGATACGCGGGTAGGGACCGATTTCAATCCGGCATGGTGTTCGTTTGCGTACGAAAAAAATCGCATAGGTACTGGCCCATTTGTAAGTACATGGTCGGATATGTTCGGGCTCTATGGTATCCTTGCTCAGGTTGTTCCCGGCGAATGGGTTACTTATGAATTGTATGTTGTTGGTGATGCCAATGCGGGATTTTATGAGATAAATTGTGCTTACAATGCAGACCCCGGCAATGATGGAACACCGGGCGGACCAATCGGAGAAGTTGGATTCCAAATTGATGATGGTCCCACAGTTTATGCAGCAGTTAATGATACCGGCAGATGGGATTTCGCAAACGGCTGGACTCCTTTCAAACGATTA
Source organism: Planctomycetes bacterium GWF2_41_51 (assembly GCA_001825665.1). GTDB lineage: Bacteria > Planctomycetota > Phycisphaerae > Sedimentisphaerales > UBA12454 > UBA12454. Next base: position 29,323 of record MHXZ01000005.1, read on the forward strand.
TATCTGTCAAAAGGTTATCACAGATTGAAATATTCTTTAGGAGCTGCTGTAAACGTTTTTGGCTTTAGAATTAGAAAAGCTGATAATCAGGCTGTTTCAAGCTGTCTGGATGCTCAATTGAAAGGCTCTGATTTGTTAGCAAGCGACTTTAACAAAGATTGTATCACCAATTTCAAAGATTTAGCTTCATTTGCATCAGAATGGCTTAATAAATGTGCGGGATGTCCGTAAAAATACACTAAAACATTGTTGTTTTATGTGAAACCGATAAAAATTATTTGGAGGATAGAAAAATGAGAAAGATTTTGGTTATGGTTGTAGTTGTTCTTGTAACAGCCGCTGTTGGCAATGCGGCAGTGAATCTGCTGAATAACAGCAGTTTTGAATCTCATGCTGATGACGGTTACGGCAGAGAAATGCCAACGGGTTTTGGTCTTTGGACGGAAGGCTGGAACTGGAATTATATTCCAAACACTGAAGTTGTCACCCTTGATGCACGTACCGGTTCAGCTTCTTTTCAAATTGACGACAGCCAGGGAATAGGCGGTGCTGCTGTGGCTCTGACATACACGCTGGGACAATTGCCTGTCGGCTACTATCATGTCGGCGGTTGGTTTAAAGGTGACGGAACAGGCGGAACGGTTGGCGTTGATATGTTTGCACCGGACTGGAGTTCATGGTATTGGGGTGGCGGCACAAGTTTAGCCGGCATTAGCGCCGATACGTGGACTTACGCAGGCTTTGATTTCCAGGTTACAGATCCTGCCGTTCAGTTTAATTTCGTAGTTAAAGGCACAGCTGCGACTCCTGCGTTTTTGGTTGATGATGTAATCGCAGTTCCGGAGCCGGTTTCTTTATCTTTGCTTGCTCTTGGCGCTTTATTACTTCGTCGCCGTAAATAAGTTTTTTAAGAAGTGGACGCCGGTTGCGAACAGCCGGTGTTCACTTCAATTTGTAAATATTGCAAGAAACGGAGGCGTTTTATGCGTAAAAAAAATGGCTTTACATTGGTCGAACTTTTAGTGGTGATTTCTATCATTGCTATGCTGCTTGCTATCCTTATTCCAAGTTTGAACAAAGCAAGAGGCAGTGCGCAAAGAGTGGTTTGCCTAAATCAGCTTAAGACCATCGGTATGAACAACATACTTTACGCAAATGATTTCAATGGCCGCTACGTACCCGCTTGCGACATGACTGTGGTAAAAGACGGAGAACGTTCGTGGAATGTAAATGTCGCTTTTCTAAAGTATATGGGATTGGCTAATAGTCAGGGCAAAGCCGCAGTTGATGGTTATCAGATGCAGGATAAATATATGTGTCCTACTGATTTGCAGCTTCGTAATCCAAACGTCTGGAAAATAACCAATAAAGTCAGTTATGGTTATAACATGTCTGATTGGACATGGCGAGAAACGAAAGAGCAGTTTCTCCTTGCCAGCAATATACCTTATGCACCTCCGCATTGGCGTGGATTAGTTGTTAACAAAATCAAAAAACCATCTGAAAAAGTTTTCTTTTGCGATTCACAGGATATATGGGTTTTAGAAAACCAGGCAAATTACAAAACCTTGTGGGATAAGGCCGGAAGCGATACCAAACGATATAAAGATAAAAACTTTTGGCAGGTTGTTTATTACCGTCATTTTGAAGGAGCGAATGTACTTTTCTGCGATGGCCGAGCTGTTAAAATGAAAAAGGAAGATATGTTCTTCTATGACTCAACAGGTTCGCCTGATACGCCTCGCAACGATAAACTATGGTTTACTGACCCTTCGAATAGAACCAGTCCGGCTACAGTGAGCAGGCTATAGATTTTGTGAATGTTACAAAAAGGTGAGAGCTTTCAGGTTTTCATCTTTTTATTTAAAAATAATTTTTTCAATAACGAGTTTACCTGATTTTGCGGTGGTGCGCTGATTTGTGTAGTACCATGGTTTAGCCCAAAGTTTTATTACAAACTTATTGACCGCAAAAGATTTTGCGAGCATCCCATAAATTGAAGATTCGAAAATGATATACTTTTTCATTTCCGGTTTAATATCATCTATGAAGGTATATTGTGATTGTCCCTGGTCATCATACAAATAAAGTCTCATACCTCCGAAATTTTCTTTACAACTGCCGCTGCATACTGCTTCGATACTGTTGAGATTTCTTATATCGATTTCCGGAAAGGAAATCTCAATGTTAGCTTCGCTTTCCTTCTCGCTGCCAAAATCAAATTCTGCAATCAAACCTTCTTCCGCGAATTTCGCTTCAATCTTTCCGCCGCCCCAAACATTAGTATTCAATTCAAGTTCATTCGGCTGTTTCATATCCATAACAAAATCCGATGATTTCTTTGGCGGCAATTGCTGCGGCTCTGAAGCATCTCGCCGGTTCCATTTTTCTATTAGGCTTGGATTCTCCGACAACCGGCTGCCTAAAATTTCAAAACCCGTTTTTACCATCGTATCTTTCGCAAAATATTTTCGCACCATTCCGTCTTCAAGATAATTCGTCAAAGACAAAAACAGCATCGCCTGGTCGAGCGATAAATATCGGTCATCGACTTTGCCGGTTTTTAAATCAATTGAATCGCGGAAGCCAAAATTTTTATTTTCGATTATAGGCGCCGTCATTCCCATCTCGTCGAGCCGATGTAAATTCTTGATTACATGCTGTGGATAATATTCTATCACAAGAGCCGATGCGTGCGGCGTCACAACCCGCCACGGCAGATAACCACCTTCGGTGTAACCCTTTCCAGGTATATTGCAATTCGACCATCCCCAAACTTTTAAATCTCGGTCTTTTGCCTGCGTAATTTGATGCCATGCAAAGTCGCCGATAATACTGCCCATTTCTTCTCTGCTCGGCGGGTCTAAAAATATAGCATCCATAGCCGACATAAACAGCCCGCCGAATCCATACCCCGGTTCGTAAAAAGTTAAACCTTCAACGCAGACCTTCACACGTTTCGCATCGTCCCAGATTTTCACAGGCTGCCCTCTTGCAATCATATAAAACATCACCAGCCTGCAATCCGACGCAAGCCAGAAATTGCCGAGACCGACAGGCGTATCATTTTTTATATCATAACCCCAATAAGTTTTGCCGCTTTGTTTATCATAAAGTACGTTCCAGTTAACGCGTTCAATCAATGGCGAAGCCCAGTCCGCCAGTTCCGGAAAAAATTGTCGAACAAGTATCAATCCGGTGATAAGTTTATTGAAATCTGAAACTGCCATAACGCCTTCGCCCATTTTCGTATCGCCGCCGACGTCAATCCAGTTATAAATAAACCCGTTTCGAGATTCTATTTTCTTAACGGACTCGGTAATTTTTATTATACGTTCAAGCGCATCTGCTCGGGATATAAGCCCCATTTTCTCCGCAGGCCCTATAGCGGCAAGATATAAACCGATGTTCGTCGTATTGGTCGTGCCGCCGGTGTGCTGTGAATCGGTAGGAAAGCCTGTTTCTTTCGCGAGATGATTATCAAGATAAGCCCACGTCTCTCTTAGAATCTGCCGCAAATACTTTTCGTCCTGACTTGAACATCGTGGATTGCCGAAAACATTTGAGCAGCCAATCATAATCAATCCGCAAAAGAATAATTTGCTTTTCATTTGATAATCCTCCAAAAAATCAAAGTCGCTCAAATGGCATTATCAACCCGCTAAATGGCGCCAAAGCGATTTTCTTACTATTAATAGAAATTTTCCCTTCAAGATGCTGATTATGATAATTCAACATAAAGAAATGTCCGCCGCCTTTTTTATTCAATCGTGTTCGTGTGATTATAAGCGGATTATCGCACGTAATCGGCCCTCTGAAATTTTCATTAAGACTTAAATTCTGCCATGCAAATTTATGCGCAGCCGCCTGATACATAAAGCCGCTCCCGAAGACAACCGCCGAACCTTTGCCGCAATTAACTTTTACACAGCAGGATTTTTTTTCTCGTGTTTGCGCAATCACTTTGCCGTTCTTTGCATTGAAAGTTTCAATGTAACTAATTGCGTGAATTTCTTCTTTTGCCTCAATCCAGCTAATCATTCCATCGCTTTCAGTTTGCACCTGTTCGCTTTGAACATTCAATCCATCCGCAAGCACGCTGCACCTTTTACCGTCGAGATTGAATTTCGGCAAAGTTGGGAAACAAATCAAATGTCTGCCTTGCCTCACATAATTAAGTAATCGCTGCTGACTGTCCGCATCCATTCTTTCCGTACATGCCGCCCAGATTTGTTTGTATTCCTCGAGTTGCGTCGTCTCTGTATTTGTAACATCGACCGCGTCAAATTCCTGGTTATCCATCGCGAGCAGTTTCCCGAGACTTTCAAAAAGCAGTTCATCTGTAACAATCCGCTCATCGAGTCTGCATCCTCCGAGCGAGCAGTCATCGAGATTTTCCCCCGTAAAAAGCGGATTCGTAAATTCACGATAGTAATAAGGTGGATAAAACATCAGCGCCTGCGATGCCTTATTCTGACATTCGCAAATCTTTTGACCATGCGTTCTGAGGAACTCGCCGATATTTTTCGTCACAGTATAATGCTCCGAAGGCTCACCCCGCACATTTAAAGGCGTTTGAAGATAAAACGATGAATCGTAAATTCCCCAGCCGTCAGGATTCTGTCCCTGGCTGAACATATAAAAATTCATCGCCGTCGCGCCGTTCGCCAGGCATGCTTTATAGAACAATTCCATTTCATTCGGATAAACTCGCACATTCGCCTCGCGGGTTCCCGCCTGGAGTTCCGCGATATAAGTCGGACCGCGATTTCCCTGTATTGCCTTCGTAAATGCGTTAATTAGCCTGTCATCGTGAAAATTTCGGTATGATGGATTTTCCGGAATATGATCAACCCCCAGCAGAATATCCGGATACAGCCGCGACAGCTTATGATACATCGACAAACAAACAGGCATGCTCTTTGCTCGCGAATAAACCCACCCCGGCACATTATGAAACAGCGGCACATCAACATTTCGCGCGCGGATTTCCTTTATCATCCTGCCGATATACTCCGCATAAAAATCTCTGTGAAAACTTTCCCAGTCCCGATACGCAAGATGATTTGCTTTAGTAACAGCTTTTCCTGCCGGTGCTTTTACATCGTCGAAGTTCGAATAATTGCTTCCGTAATGATTATTAAGTTCGCTGATATTTTTATATCGCTGTTGGAGATATTTTCGATATTCCTTTAGCGATGCCGGGCTGTAATCGCCGCTTCCTCCGAGCCATTGAAAAAGCCCGACCTCATTGCAAACCTGCACCATCGCAACAGGCCCGCCGTTTGAAAGCTGGTTCTTTGCGATAAGCGGCATAACCGCGTCATACCACTGCATTGCCTTCCTCGTATAATCCTGATGAACAAGGCAGGTGTATTTTACTAGATAAGGTTTGCCGTTGAAATCACACGCCATTGCCGCCGGATATTTTTCGAAAAACCATTTCGGTATCCCATGCATTGCAAGTTCCGCAAGGATATAAGGCCCCGGCTTCAAAATAAGATTCAGCCCTGTCTTGCTGCAAAGCTCTATAAATTTTTCAAGATTCAGATTTTCCGCGTACTTTCCGCCAAAATCCGGCTCACCTTCAACCTGCTCGTGCAGAGACCACGGCACATAAGTAGAAACTGTATTTAGACCTGCTTCTTTTATCATTCGAAGATGCTTAGACCATAGTTTTGCATCGATTCGGAAATAATGCATCTCTCCGCTGAGAATAAAATAACTTTCGCCATTTTGAACAAATGATTGATTGTTAAAAGATAAATTGCTTTTTTGTTTAAGCTTTAATTTTTTAATTTTTACTGCGGAAGGCACCAAGTTTATATCTCCTTAAATTTAAATTCTGTTCCGGCCGGCACGATAAACCCGTTCGGCGGCAGTTTTGTGCAGCCTGCTTCGATAATTATTTTATTATTTTCGCGTTTGATGCTGTAGCTCAAAGAACCGTATAACGTCTGCAAATTTCTCACAGATATTTTTTTATTAAGCCATTCATCTGGAATTCCGGCCGCAAGGACGAGCCTTCCGCGGTCTTCATAAACGAGCATATCCCGAATTGCGTTAATCAGCTCCGCGCCAACCCATGTATGCGGCATATCCCCAATATAACTCGGCGTGCGAAGGTCTCCGTGCACAACTTCTGCAAGATGATTCCATGCCGTCGGTCTTACTCCGTCATTCACGAAAAAATTCAAAAGCATTCTTGCGTCTTCGCTTCTTCCAAGCCGAATTAACGCGCCGATATTGCGAACTTCGTATGGTGTGTATGAGCTTCTTTTCTCCGAAGGCAATGCAGCTCTTTTTTTGCAATCCTGCATATACCTGTCGTACGTCGCTTTTAGCGCGGCGGCTGGCAGGTGGTCTCGTTCATCGGCAATCATTATTCCAATCGATGTCGATGTCGGGTCGAAGTCCCCGAGTTCTGCGCAGGCAGGCAGGGTATCAAGATTGTCTCGCTTCTGAACTTTTGATATTGAGTCGAGCAGAGAACTGCGAAGTTCATTTTCAAAACAGGCGAGCCATTTAGCGTCATCTTTAAGCCCGAGTCTTAGTGCGATTATCTGAGCATCCTGCAATCCTTTTAAAGCAAGAAAATCGTCCCAGTAACTATGCTTTGCAGGAAAATATCCTTCATGACTGTTCGACTGCGGCAAAATTCCCTCGTATTCCGTTCCTTTGTATTGCTCAGTCAAACGCTGATTGCGAAGGTTCTCCATATATTTCATTGCGGCTTTTAATCTCGGCCAACAGGTATTGGCGATATTGTTGTCGTCAGTTATTTCCGTAACTTCACGAACAAGAAACGCGTATTCTCCAAAAGAATCATATTCACCCCATGTTTCCGCAAATCCCACAGGCTTGCCCGTTTTTGTTTCCACGATAAACGGGACAAACCCGTCATCCTTAATTAACTGCGTAAACCATTGCAGATAATTTTTGCCGAAATCAATCATCCCGAACCGCATCATTGCAGTTGCGCTGATTGCCCCGTCGCGAATCCACGAATGATTGTAATTCCGTGAGCCGGGCTGTGTCGCAGGCCCATCTGCGTTAATCAAAAGATAAGCCAGATTCGAGCGAATGATATTGACCAGCTTCCTGTCGGGAATATTGATATCCCAGTCGCCTGTCAGCCGCTTCCAGTATTCAAGCGATTTGTTTATTTCGATTTTAAAAAATTCTTCATAATTGCCGCTGATTGAAATCATTGAACTATCTGAATTTGGATAAATTGCCAGAACTGTTTTTGTCTCACCTGCCGCAAAATGTAAATCATATCTCACTCCTGCCGAAATTATTCCATCTGGCGAAGAAACGGAATTTCCATCGGTTGTTTTGTTTTCAAGGCACTCGACTATATCCATAGATTCGAAATTCGGCTTTTGGCTGTAAAGCGAAACGAATGACGGTGTGGGATAAAAGCGTATCGCGGGTCTCTGATTGAGAATTAAAGTATTGTCGCTGTCTTGCCACGCTGCGTTATTGATTGAAGAATATCCGCCGAACTGCCAGGGCGGGTTTATTTGCAGCGGTCTTGCGGCAAGCAGAAAAGAAATATCGCACTCCTCTTTGCTTCTGTTTGTCATCGAGTAAAGCACAATTGTCGTATCAGGCTCGATTGTGTTTGCGGTGATTGCAATATTGATTTGATGGCTTTGTCCTTTCACTGTTGGAATAGGTGCCCATCTCTGCAAAAGCGACTGTTCGAACATAAAACTTTTTGGGGATTCTATTTTGCCGTTGATTATGATTGCCGGTGTCGTGCTGAAATTTCTAAGTCCGGATTCTATCCTTCCATATTCATCTATAAGAGATTCATTAAAACTATCAGCAAGACCGGTAACAGTCCAGAAGTTTTGCTCACGCTTGAGCCACCCCGGAAAAATCCCATCTGGCAGTCGTTGTGCGAGCATTTCAAAATGCCTGACTGGTGTCCACGCCTCGCTTGCTCCTTTAATTTGTATATCTGCTACACAGGCAATTTCGTTATCGAAAACAAGCCGCAGCTTTTCTGTATCGATAGCGGGGAAAAATAAATCCTCGCTATTGTTAACTCCCGCCCTTTTATTCATTATAGTCTGCCATTGATTATTGTCTGAAGCAGGAATTTCAATTTTGCAGGCAGGGGAGTGCTGCTGCGCCCAATTGATTTGAATTCCCCCGATTAACATTTTATGTGGAAAGACAAGTTCAAGATATGAGTTTTCTTTGCTGCTCGGCTTCCAGTAAGTTTCCCTTTTGCCGTCGAGCACATTTTGGGGATAACTATTAAAAGCGGATGATGATGCGTTTGCCAGGATTTGATTTTCTTTCCCGAGAATTTCAATTTCCCAGATTGAGTATCCCCAGTCTGTTCCGCGTTTGTATCCGACAAATTTGATGGCTTTGGTTTTTCTTAGGCCGAAATAAATTTCGTCAACACCGCCGTCGCCATATTGAATTTTGCTTGCCGTTTGCCAAACCCCGTCATCGCAGAGAGTTTGAATTTCATAATCTCTGCCGTAAGCGGTTTCCCAATGCAGCCGAACTCCGACCATTTCGACAGGGGAGTTGAAATCGACTTGCAGCCATTGATTATCATTAAAATCGCTCGACCAGCGGGTATCCATTTTGCCATCTATTGCCATTGTCGAGGCAAGTTCATTTTGCTGAGAACTGGCTTTAATAGATTCTATACTACCTGAAAAACAGGTCGAAAAACATACCAAAATGATCGCTAAAATCGTTGTTTTCATGGCAAAATCCTTCTTTTTTTTCACTTTTTTTGCATTTTTTTGAAATTCGTGAATAGTTGGAATTTATATTTTATAAAAACGTTTTTACAAACAAAAGTCAAGTAAAAAATGCTAAAAACAGGGTTTTTGATAATTGTCTTGACAATTATTTAAGAATATTGTAAAAAGGCTTTCATAGGTTTGATAGTTTCAAGTTTTGAGGTAAATGAATGGAAGCAGAAACAACAAGTATAACAATTCATAACGTCGCAAAGACTGCTGGCGTCTCGATTTCCACCGTTTCCCGTGTGGTAAATAATCTTGGCCGTGTTGCGCCTGAAACGCGAAAAAAAGTCGAAAACGCAATCCGCCGCCTCGATTTTCATCCAAATAGTCGCGCGCAAGCCCTTAGCAGGAAAAGAAATGACACAATTGGCCTCATCGTCCCAGATTTCGAAGGCCAGTATTTCGCGATGTTAATGGAAGGCGCCCACGAAGAAGCCCAGGCAAACGGCATCAATATTATGGTTTTGAAAGCAAAAGGCGCCGAGTCGCAAATCGATGTTGTTAAAAAGGTTAACTCTGAAGGCCGAACCGATGGCGTGATACTTATGCTTTCGGAACTATACGACCAGGTGCTCGAAGGCATTGGGAATATTAATGGCCCGCTGGTAATTCTTGATAAAGATGTAAATCTCTGGCGGCTCGATAACATACTGGTTGACAATAGATTAGGTGCTTTTGAAGCTGCTCGCCATTTCATAGATGTTCACGGAATTACAAACGTGTTTTTCGTCGGTGGTTCCGAACACAATGTCGATACAACAGCTCGCGCAAGAGGTTTCGCTGATGCGCTCGCATCCATAAAAATAGATGCTAATGACAAAAAATTCTTTGGCAGCAATTACAGTTACGATGAGGGTTATCGGCTTGCCTTCGAAAAGATATCTCCTCTTATTAAGCCCAATGAGCGATATGGTATCGTTTCCGGTAATGACGATATTGCGTGCGGTATCATTGATGCTCTTATGGATAAAGGAGTTAAGGTTCCGCAACAAGTTGGTGTAATAGGTTTCGACGATTCTGATATCGCGATTCATCGCAGATTAAAACTAACGACAATGCGCATACCAACAAAAGAAATTGGCCGAATCGCTGTAAGAATGATTCTGAATAGGCAATCTGGGCAGGTTTCTGAACCATCGAAAGTTGTATTAAAAGCTCGGCTTATAGTTCGTGATTCGTGCGGCTGCGGAAAACACGATAGTCAGTAAATTTTTGGAGAGAAGGTGAATAAAAAACATTACATATTCTTTGTAAATGTTCTGCTTGCCTGTAGTTGCTTTGCGGCGTTCACCGCCGATAATGAACGGTTGCTTGAAGAAATCAGCGAAGCGTCTTTTCAATTTTTCTGGAAAGAAGCAAATCCTGATTCAGGTTTGATTCGTGACAGAACAGGAAAAGAGGTTTGCAGTGTTGCTTCTCTGGGATTTGGGTTGGCTGCGCTTCCAATTGGTGTGAAAAGAGGATATGTTTCATTTGAACAAGCTAAGACACGAGCCTTAAATGCTTTACGAACTTTGGAAAAATCAAATGCTCAATATAAAGGCATTTACTGTCATTTTATTGATTTCAATGACGGCAATACAACAAACCTGGGTTATGAACGAGTAACCTCAACGATTGATACCGCCTTAATGATTGCCGGCTCGATAGTTGCGGCCGAATATTTCGGCGGCGAAGTAAAACAGGCCGCGGAACAAATTTTTGCGCAAGCCAATTGGTCCGCTTATGTAAATCCTGTAAACGGTCAGGTTTACATGGCTTATGATATTGATAAAAACCAGTTCGAAAAACAAACCTGGGACTGGTACACCGATGAAACTCTTTTAATTGTTTTGCTCGGCCAGTCCGCACCGAATGCCCAATATCGTCTTGCTCCTGAAACGATGACAAACTGGAATCGGCCTATTGGAAAATATAAAGACGGTCAGCCGTTTATTTATTCGCATCCCGGCACATTATTTACTTATATGTTTGCTCATTGTTTCTATGATTTTCAGAAAACCGGCGTTGACTCGCTTGACGTTGATTGGTTTGAAAATACTCGCAGAGCGGTTTTGGCAAACCGTGATTGGTGTCGTGACAATTGCTCTGAATATAAAAGTTATGGCCAAAATCTTTGGGGAATTACCGCCGGCAGCGGACCAGACGACAAATATGTTGTGCTTGGTCATCCGCCGCGCGGAGCAAATGACAACCAGGGACAATACGGTACGCTGCATCCTTATGGTGCTGGTATGTCGCTTCCTTTTGCACAGAGCGATGCAATTTCAGCTCTTCGCGAAATGCGCAAGTTAAAAATCGAAGGCAAAACCGTTTGGCAATCAGTTGATGATGGCGGTTATGGTTTTTGGGATGGTTTTGATATTGATAAGCATTGGGTTTCGGATCAGGTAATCGGAATTGCACAGGGACCTATGCTTTTATTGATAGAAAATGCTCGTACAGGTCTTGTTTGGAAACTGATGATGAAAAATCACTATGTCAAACAGGGACTTGCAAGAGCAGGCTTTAAGGGAAAATTCTGATACAGGTATTCTATGGATTTAAAAGACAACATTTTGATTGAGAAGCCGCAGGTTCATAGCTTGAGAAATTCTGCCGGTCTGAAATTCTCTATTTTTGAGAATGGCAGTATAAAAAATATCGAACAGGGATTAGTACAGATAAATCTTTTGACCGGCAGTCCTCTTGAGCCGGGATGCAGTAATTTATATTTGAGAATACGCGGTAATAAAATAAAGGCGGTTCCAATGATTGGGCCGAAAAGTTTCAGCAATCACATAATAAATAAAAATACATTCGAAATTAAAGGTGAAGTTGAAGGAATACTGTACTCGTGCAGACTGCTTCTTGCGAAAAAAGAAAATTCCTGGCTTTGGGATGTACATCTTACAAATACAAATACAAATGCAAAAAAATTAGAACTTGATATTTTGTATGTACAGGATGTTGGTTTATCATCTGCAGATGGGAACGAAAAAAATGAGTTGTATATAAGTCAATATATTGATTATACATCGCTTAGTCATCAGGAACACGGACAAATTGTATGCTGCCGACAAAATGAGCATGGTTCCGGCAGCTTTCCATGGTTGGCTTTAGGATCGATTTCTCAGACAAATAGTTTTTCAACAGATGGTATGCAGTTTTTCGGCCAAGCCTTTAAACAAACAGGAATTCCTAAGGCGTTGTCGGCATCTGAATTAGATGGATTATGCCAGCAGGAATTTGCGATTGCGGCGCTACAGGAAAAACCATTTATTCTGGAATCCGGCCATAGCCGCAGTTTAGGTTTTTTTGGCGTTTACTGTCCCAATCATGTAGTTCCTACCTCATCAGACGATTTAATGATGATTGATACGAGACTTTGTGAACTTAAAAATATCTCTGTTCAGCCATGGTCGGATGAATACGATTACCAGGAGCCTGTGAAAAGTTTGTTCTCCGAATCGGATTTATTTATTTCAGAAGACCTCACTGACGATGAATTGAATAAATTATTCACGGGTGAACGCAGGCATTGCGAATTTTCAAACAACGAATTGCTTTCATTTTTTTATGGAGAAAATAGTCATGTTGTTTTGCGAACCAAAGAGCTCCTGTCCGAACGGCCTCACGGTCATATCTTAAAAACAGGCAGCGGGTTATTGCCAGATGAATCGATAATGAGCTTTACTGCTTATATGTTCGGAGTTTTCCAATCTCATATAGCACAAGGAAATGTAAATTTTAATAGATTTTTGACATTAAATTCAAACCCCCTGAACATACCTCGGCATACAGGCCAACGGATTTTTATTCGTCAAAACGGCGAATATCAGCAATTGGGAATTCCTTCGGTATTTGAGATGACTCTTAATGGATGCAGATGGATATACAAACGAGGCAATTTATTATTTGAGATTATTTCTTCTGCTGCACAAGATAGAGCAGAAATTACTCTCCATCTTCGTGTGCTTAGCGGACAAGCACCGGAATGGTTTATAACAAATCAACTTACTTCCGAGCATAACTGGCAGCTTGATAGTGATATTAAAAATGGTGCAAGGATATTGAAGTTTATCCCAGGGGGAAAAAGTTTACTATCCAAGATGTATCCTGATGGTTTCTTTGCATTTCAGTTTGAGAATTCCGAAACAATTAAGCAAGTTGGCGGCGATGAATTGCTTTTCGTTGATGGAAAAAGCAGGGGGATGCAATTTTTGAATGTTGAATTGACAGCAGCAAAAGAATTTTTAATGACTATTTGCGGCGGACTTGTTAAACAAAACGCAATTAAAAAAATTAAACACAATTATAACTTAAATATTTTACAAAATAAAACCAGGTCATCAATTAATGAGATAAGCGAAATTCTGCCATGGTTCATCCATAACTCGCAGATACATTATCTTTCGCCTCACGGACTGGAACAGTACGGCGGGGCAGCATGGGGCACACGTGATATATGCCAGGGCCCTGTAGAGATGCTATTGAGTATGGAGCAGTATTCTTCTGTTAGGGACATCCTTTGCAAAGTATTCTCGAATCAAAATATAAATGGCAATTGGTCTCAATGGTGGATGTTTGACAGATACAAAGAAATAAGAAATCACGAATCTCACGGCGATGTAATTCTTTGGCCGATACTTGCAACAAGTCAATATATTCGCAGCAGCGAAGATTACGATTTTCTCAATCAAAAGCTGCCGTATTATGAAGAATCTCAGCCTTGCAAAATCATAGACCATATTCTTCGTGCTATTAAACATATCAAAGCAAACCGATTCATTCATAATACATCTCTTGTAAATTATGATGGCGGCGATTGGAATGATGCGATGCAGCCCGCCAATCCGGAATTAAAAAATAAACTAATCAGTTCATGGACAGTAATTTTAAGTTTTCATGCGTTCACAGAATTTGCCCAGATATGCCGCAGGGCAGGTTATGAAAAAATCGCAGAAGAATTGGAAAATCTCTGTGATGCTATTAAAAATGATTTCAATCGTTTTCTGCTTCGGGACGGCGTTACAGCAGGATTCGGTTATGTCAATCAAAATGGACAAATAGAGTTAATGCTTCATCCGTCGGACGAATCAACCGGCGTAAATTACAGCTTATTACCTATGACCCGGGGAATAATCAGCGGAATATTTACAGAACAGCAGGCGAAATTACATCTGGGATTGGTAGCCCAGCATCTTAAAGGGCCAGACGGTGCAAGATTGATGGACCGTTCTCCAAAATATCACGGCGGATTGCAGCGATATTTTAAAAGGGCTGAAAGCTGCCCATTCTTCGGGCGTGAAATCGGCCTGATGTACACTCATGCACATCTACGTTATGCGGAAGCATTGGCTTGTATGGGGCAATCTGAATTATTTGTGAAAACGTTACGACAAGCTGTTCCTATAGACATACAGAAAGTAATTCCACAGGCTAATGTGCGGCAATCAAATTGTTATTACAGCAGCAGCGATGCAGGATTTATGAATCGCTATGAAGCGAACAGAAGATACGACGATTTGCTCGCAGGTATAATACCGCTCAAAGGCGGATGGAGAATATATTCAAGCGGTCCGGGATTATTTGTCAGGTATGTAATCTCTCATTTGCTCGGAATTCGTAAAGATTTTGACAAATATACATTTGATCCTGTGATGCCCAAAGAACTCGAGGGTTTGAATGTGCAAATGCAGTTGGCGGGACGAAGTGTCCAGATGATATACGAAGTAAGCGGAAATGAACGAGGCATAAGAGGAATAGAAATTAACAGAACAGGTGTTGAGTTAAGCAGACAAAATAATCCATACCGTCTGGGAGGCGCATCCATAGATACTAAAAAACTAAAAGCGTTATTAAACAAAGAAGATAATACGATAAAAATTAGTTTATAAAGTGAAAAAATGACTCGAATGGATCATCATATTACGGAAAGTAAAGACAAGATTCCTGTCAAACAGAAGGTTGCATACGGATTGGGCTGGATGTCAACCAATGTTGCGGTGAATTCTTTCAGTAATATGACACTGCTGATTTATAATTCAGGGTTGGGATTAAATCCTATACTCCTTGGTGTTGCGCAATTTGTTCCGCGATTATGGGATGCGTTTACAGATCCTATGATTGGCAACTTATCTGACAATACACGTTCGAAATTCGGAAGAAGAATACCATATATATTCTTTGGCGCATTTCTTCTCGGCCTTGCTTTTACGCTTCTATGGATGGCTCCCAAAGGCTGGAGTGAGTATGTTACATTCGGTTACATTATGGTCGTTTCGTTATTTTTCTTTACAGCAGCGACAATATACGATGTGCCGCGCGGTGCGCTTGGTTTTGAAATGACAGACGATTATCACGAAAGAACACGATTATTTGCTTATGGCAGCTTCTTCATAAATGTCGGCGCTCTAACCACTCCATGGCTTTATTTTGCCGCAACTCGGAAAGTATTCAAAGATGAAGTGGAAGGAATGAAATACGTTGGCTACTTTATGGGAGGTCTGATGCTGTTCGGAGGTCTTGTTTGCTCGTTTATATGCAAGGAAAGAAAGACACAGCAAGTCAAACATCAGGCAAGAGTCAAATTCTGGGACAGTATCAGCATGACTTCAAAAAATCGTACGTTTATCTGGCTGCTTGCCATAGTACTTCCGGTAACAATTGGTTTTTATTTTGTTAATGGGTTTAGCCAATACATAATGTTGTATTATGTTTATGGAGGCGATAAAGCAAACGCATCTGTTCTTATGGGATGGGCAGGAACATTATGGGCAGGGCTTTCTCTGCCGGGCGTTTTTGTTATGACTTATATAGCAACGCGTATCGGTAAATCTAAAACTGTAATGCTGTTTTTAATAATTATGGCTTTGGGCAATTCTCTTAAAATAGTATGTTACAGCAAAGTGCATCCGTGGCTTGTTTTGATTCCGACAGCTTCATTGTCCCTGGGAATGCTCGTATTGTTTTCACTTGTTTATGCAATGCTTGCAGATATCTGCGATGAAGATGAATTGAAAACAGGCAAACGCAGGGAAGGCAGTTATCAGGCGGTTTACGGATGGTGGTGGAAAATAGGAATAGCAGGAGGCCTTCTTATTTCCGGCATTCTTCTGAAAGCTACGGGTTTTGATGCAAAATTTGCGATTCAGTCCGAGTCAACGCTGTTTTGGCTTCGGTTCTGGGAAATCGGTTTGCCGTCGGTTATGTGCTTAATAAGCGTTTTGTTATTGATCAAATACCCGCTTACAGAACAGCGTGCTTATGAAATTAAGGATTTACTTGAAAAACGAAAACGTGCTTCATTGGAAGCTCTTACGGTTGAGCAGGAAAATGTACAGAAAACATAGTGTATGATTTGCCGAAAATCTTTATGGATTCAGACAATAACCATATAACGGATATCGTGGTTGCCAGGGCGCTGGAGTATATCCGGAGCAATGTTCGAAAACCGATACAAGTCAGCGAAATAGCGGAGTTTGTTTCGGTTTCGCGAAGAGAGCTTGAACGGAGATTTAAAAAAACTTTGCAAAGCTCGATTCATCAGGAAATTAAAATTGCCAGAGTGCATCTGATAAAAAGGATGCTGCTCGAAACGCCTGACAGTGTTTCCGAAATAGCAGTTAAACTGGGTTTTTTGGAAAATCATATTGCCAGATATTTCAGAGACGTCGAAGGAATAAGTCCTGTCGAGTACAGGAGAAAGAATTTATGTGCTGTATGATGAAAAAATTATTTTTATATGCAATTATATTGAGCTGGGCTTCGATTGCTGCCGCTGCTGAAGTTATAGTCGCAAGTTATGAACCTACTGAAACGAATCTCATTGTTTCATCCAGCAATATACACACTATAGAAAAAATTCAGGGCGGAGTTGCGGGAGCACCGTTTGCGACCAATGGCGGATATGTGCTGAAACTTTCATGGACAAACCAGACTAACCGTAAAGTCGAAATAATGCAAAACGGTTTGAATTACAATTTTGCAGGCTACAACAAAATGCTTATCGATGTTTTCGTACCAGCAGGTCAGGCCTTGTTTCAGCCAAACGGCATAATAGGCATCTGGAGTTATAACTGGCAGCCCGGTAATTGGGCAGGCGGAAACATTGTCCCGATGCAAAATAATAAATGGTTCACTATCGAAATTGATATAACACCTTTCAATACCGGTTTGCTGGATTATATTTCTGCGATTGTCTTTGAAAATTATGGCAGCGACTCGGGAACAATATATATCGATAATCTAAGGCTCGCTAATAATATTCCAATTGTTTCAGCCGCAGGTCACGACAGCAGAATCGATTTAAGCTGGCAGCCGGTCAGTGGTTCACAGAGTTATAACATTTATCGTGCGGACTCATTCACTGGTCCCTTTGCGAAAATCAATACTGCTGCTTGTGATATCAGTTTATATAGCGACTTTGTCGGCTTAAATGGTCAGACAGAATTTTATTATGTAACTTCAGTTATTGACGGCTTTGAATCTTCCGGATCCGAAGTTGTCTCAGGCTCTACGTTCGCGATGACCGATGAGCAATTACTAAATTCTGTTGAAGAAGCGACTTTTAGATATTTCTGGGATTATGCTCATCCTTCAAGCGGTGTTACACGGGATACCTACTATCCCGGTGGTATTACAAATACCTGCGCGGTCGGCGGAACCGGAATGGGCCTTATGGCTATTTGCATCGGCATCGAGCGAGGATTTATTACCAGGCAGGATGCCATACAAAGAATTTTGAAGATTCTCGATTTTCTTGAAAACACAGCCTCACGTTATCATGGAGCTTGGGCTCATTTTGCAGACTGTGTCACAGGTCAGACTCTGCCGTTTATCAGTCCCTATGATGATGGCGCAGACCTTGTTGAAACAGCTTACGTTGCGCAGGGACTGCTTACTGTTCGCCAATATTTTAATTCTGACGATGCAGCCGAAACATCTCTTCGCGATAAAGCGACGCAGCTTTGGGAAGGAATCGACTGGTATTGGTATCTGCGGCGGTCGGAGGATGGTTTTGAAAACAGCGAGATACTTTACTGGCACTGGTCGCCGAACTATGGCTGGATTATGAATGCTCCGATTTCAAATTATTATAACGAAGTAATGATTACCTATCTTTTGGCAATCGCTTCCCCAACGCATCCTATTCCAGCGTCGTGCTATTACAATGGCTGGATTGGCGCAGGCGACAGATATAAAAACGGCATCAGATATTATGGCTATACTCAATGGGTCGGCAGCTTTGAAGCCCCGATGTTCTGGACTCATTACACATTTATGACGTTTGACCCTCGCAATAAATGGGATAACTACTGCAATTACTTCGAGAACAGCAGAAACATCGCGCTTATCGATCGCGCATACTGCATCGACAATCCCAAAGGGTTCACCGATTACGGCGAAAATGTTTGGGGGCTGACTGCAAGCGTCAATCCATGGGGCTACAGTGCTCACGCTCCGGGCGATGCAGATAACGGCACTATTTCTCCGACAGCGGCTCTTAGTTCGATCGCGTTCACTTCTGACCAGTCGATTACGGCAATGAAATATTTTTATCACCATTACGGTGCAAGCGTCTGGAATGCGTTCGGTTTTGTCGATGCGTTCAACCCGACAGTAAACTGGTTTGCGTCAGGGCAGTTGGCAATCGATCAGGGGCCAATTATAGTAATGATGGAAAATTATCGAACGGGTCTGTGCTGGGATTTATTCATGTCCAATCCCGAAATTTCAACAATGCTCGAAAATATCGAATGGGCGACAAGAGCGGATAATGGTCTGAATTATGAATATTACGAAGGTGCGTGGAATTCACTGCCCGATTTTAATTCTCTGATTCCAGTTGCGCAAGGCAAAGCAAATAATTTTGATATTGCGTTGCGGCAGCGAGACGAAAATTACGCACTTCGCTTTATCGGCTTTATAGAAGTGCCAGCTACAGGTAGTTATACTTTTTACACTAATTCCGACGACGGCAGCAAATTATATATCGATGAAAATCTTGTAGTTGATAATGATGGTTTGCATGGAATGCAGGAGCGAAGTGGAAATATAAATCTAACCGCCGGCAAACATCAGATTACTGTTACCTTTTTTGAAAAGGACGGCTCTGAAGAATTGCTCGTTAGTTTCTCCGGCCCCGGCTTTTCCAAAAAACAGGTTCCTGTAAATATTTTATTCAGATGTGATTTTGCCGGCGATTACACGAGCGACTGCAAAGTTGATTTCGATGATGTAAAGCTGATGGCGGACGATTGGCTCAATGGTTATACATATTTAGATTTTTCTAAATTGGCTAAAAACTGGTTGGAATATAGGTGATTTATGAAATGCAGAAAAATAATTCCGGGTTTTACATTAGTTGAATTGCTGGTTGTTGTTTCAATTATCGCGATACTGCTTGCAATTCTGATTCCATCGATGCGCCGGGCTAAAGAACAGGCAAATTGCGTTGTATGTAAAAGCAATCTTCGTAATTACAGCCTTGCAGGAGCTATGTATCTTGAAGCAAACAATAATAAGTTTCCGCATCCCAAAACTTGTGTCGACGGCCGAGCAACATTTGAACCTGATTATCTGAATGCGCATCAAAAAGAATGCCGCTGGCATGATGCCGGTGTTGAACCGCAGGGACCTTA
Organism: Planctomycetes bacterium GWF2_41_51; assembly: GCA_001825665.1. GTDB lineage: Bacteria > Planctomycetota > Phycisphaerae > Sedimentisphaerales > UBA12454 > UBA12454. The sequence continues at coordinate 48,731 of MHXZ01000005.1, forward strand.
CTGGCCCTATCTTAAGGCTAAAGGAGTACACGTCTGTCCAACTTTCGCAAATATTACTAAAAACAAAAGATCGCTCCACGAGGATTATCTAAATAGTATAGGAGCAAATGTAAACTTCTGTCGGACTCTCTCTATGCAGCCGCGGCTTTCTTACAGTATGAATGGTTATCTCGGATCAGGTATTCCCAATGACCCAATAGAAAATGAACTCAATAATAAAGAACAAATGCCTAAAGTTACTAATGTAAAACGACCTTATGCAACTCTCTTTCTTACTGAGGAGAATATATGGACCATAACAAGATTAAAAGACGGGATTCAGGTTAGCAGCCATGCATGGAACGATATGTATTTTATAGCCCAAAAATATGGCAATGGTGACAGTATCGCAACATTCCATAAAGCTTCCGATTCAAAACTCAATAAAGGCATCAGTAATGTTTTGTTTGTCGATGGTCATATAGATGAAAGAAAAGCATTCGACAATATTGACCTTGCAAATCGTTCATCTGGGAAAAGTTATAATTTGATTATAGGTAAATGAAAATAATGAACATTAAAATATTTATAATTATTTTTTTAGCTGGTAATGCTTTTTGTGCAGACTTTAACTCCTGGCAAAGTGCGCATAGCAGCGGCGGCACAATAAACTTCAGCCAATCAGATAATATCCTGACAATTGATTATGTTTTGCAAGGTAATGAAGACTGGGTTATGATTGAAACCGACAGTCCCGATTTTCCTGCGAAAAATATTCCGCTCATCTTCGATGTAAAAGCTGATTCGAATGAATTTCTTGAAATTAAATTCATCGATAATGACGGAACAATCTTTTGGAGAAAGATAAGCCTTAAAGATAAATACAAGAATTGGACAAAACTTGTTTTTAGCCTTAGTTCGACCGAATACGGATGGGGCGGCAAAGATTCTTCATTCGATATTCTTTCCAAATTAAATTTTGCTGTCTCTGGCGCCGGCAAAGGCACTGTATCAATTAAAAATGTAAAATTCGGTTCTGCTGATGAAAAGTCAACATTCCCTCTCATTGGTCCGGTACTTGACCCGAACAGAGAACTGCCCGGTTTCGGCTTTGAGCAAAGGCGCAATGAAAAGCTACTTCCTGAAGATAAACTCGTGCTTGAATATTTAAAACAGGTACAGGACGCCGGTTCAAAAGAAAAACAGCTCCTGCCTTCGATGGGGCTTGAAGATATCGAGGCACAGACTTTTAATAATTCGCTTGTTGCGATGGCTTTTATGCTACATAACGAAAAAGAACGAGCAGAACGCATTTTGAATTTGTATGCAAATGCAATTGATGAAAATAATACTGATATTGCTCTGCAAAATTTTTATTACAATGGCGAGGCTCGCGGGTTTTTCCAGTGGGTCGCGATAAGAGACTGTAACGGTCCCAGTGATGGAGAATTACATACAGGCAACTGCAAAGCAAAAGCATGGCATCATATCGGCAAAGCCGACCGGTGGATGGGCGATATGGTCTGGCTGATGTTCGCCTATAAATTTTATGAGAAAGAATATAATTCTAATAAGTATGATGAAATAACATCTCTGATAAAAAATCTTCTCGTCTCGTGGTACAAAGACGACCTCGCAGGCGGCGGTTACATTCAGCACGGCTGGCGAAAAGGTGACAGCAGACTTCACGAAGACGGCGGCCATCACGAAGGAAACATCGATGCTTATGCTCTTTTCAAACTCACAGGTGATTTGCAGATTGCTGAAAAGATAAAACAATGGTTAGATTTGCAATTTAAAGATAAAAAAGATTTGCCTCTTGATTTATACACATGGCGAGTCCTTGCTTACGGCACTAATCCCGAACTGCTCGATATTCCAGATTATGATTTACGATTTCGAAAAACTCTCACATTCAACGGCAAAAAAGTTACCGGCTTTTATCATTATCCTGACTTCGAAATCGAAAACATCTGGCTCGACGGCACAGGTCATATTGCCTGCGCATACATTGCTTACGGTGATAAATTGAGAGGATATTTCTACGCAAACCAGCTTGATAACTTCCTCATAGAAAAAACAATAAATAATGTCAACGTGAAAACCTTGCCATATACGGCAAACAAAACTGGCGGTTATGAATGGGTTGACAGTAACAAGGGGTTTATATCGGTTTGCGCATGGTACATTATCGCAAAAAATAAGTTTAATCCGATGAATCTCGAAAGGTATTAATCAGATATAAGTATTTAGTCGCAAAATGGTTGAAACCATCCGCAAAATGGTGTTCTTTCAAACATTAAGGTAAGTTAAAATCAAATTGTGAAAACGTTTTGACAATTATCGGACGGAGTATAAAACCTGTCATAAGGTTGATAGGTTTATAAGTAAAAAAATAGAAATTTAGGATTAGGAGGAAAAGAAATGACGAAATTAATGTATGTAAGTTTATGTGTGTGTTTGGGCGTAGTTCTGTGCGGAATTGCCCAAGCGAATCTTCTGCAAAACGGAGACTTTGAACAAGGCGATGTGGCTTGGCTTGGCGACCATCCGTCTATTCCGGGTTGGACATATTGGGGTACTGATGGCTGGCACATGAGCGATGCAGGATATGTAAAGGATGCAAAAGGCATGCTTGTTTGGTGGGACTCTGTTGGTATGTACCAGGATGTTTTTGATGTGATCGTCGGACAGGAGTACGAATTCAGTGTGGAAGCTATCACTAAATCAGCAGATAAACTCAAAGGCTGGGATTTGGTTATGAGGGCTGAATGGACTGCTGAAAATTGGGCCACGATATCTTCAACTGACATCGGCCGTTTCGTAGGTGCTAAAAGTGAATCCGACCCCGGTGATGGAACTGATACATGGAAATTAATTTCTGGTACAAGCATAGCTCCAGAAGGTGCTGCTCACGGTAAAATTTATTTTCAACTCGTTCAGGCTGGAGACTGGGGCTACACAGGCGGTTCGGTTTGTTTCGATAACGCAAGCGTAGTTCTTGTTCCTGAACCGATGACAATGGCGTTACTCGGAATCGGCGGATTGCTCTTTGTTAGAAGAAGGAAATAATTCTTGAAAGGAAGGATAATTATGAAAATAAGAATTTTAATTATGTTATTAGTCCTGTGTGCCTCCGGCAATTTAATTGCCGAAAACCTTTTAGTTAATCCCGGTTTTGAGCAGGGGAACGTCAGTTGGTTTGGAGAATCGGGTTTTTCAATCCCCGGCTGGACTTTCTGGGGTACTGATGGCTGGTGCCACAATAATGCAGGTGCATTCTTCGATAACAGGGCTATTTTGACCTGGTCGGATTCCGTTGGTGTTGCTGTATATCAGGATATTCCTGTTGTGGCAGGTAACGAATATAGATTCAGTGCATATATGTATTCACCTTCCAATGATGCTAACGGTCTTCACGGAAGAGATGCCTATTTTTCTGTTGAATGGTATGACAGCAATCCCCCGGTTTATGAAGGTAAGATTTATGCTGATGATGTAGGAATTTTTTATGGAGCTCTCACCGATTCAAATCCGATAGATCCATACAATACATGGAAAAATGTCTCTGCTGTACTTGAAGCTCCAACTCCGGCCGTTGTCGCAAGAGTCTATCTGCATCAGGAGATTAATGCGGGTTCCGAAAATGGCACTGGTGGAGTGGTTAGCTGGGATAATATATTTGCCGGAACAGGCCCGGCCTGCGGCACGTCTTACTTAGCCGGAGACGTAAACAAAGATTGCTATGTCAATTTTACTGATTTTGCTCTAATGGCCGAAAACTGGCTCAAATGCAACGATGTCTTTAATACGAATTGCCAATAATTAATTGAATTGATTAAAGGGCGCTTGCTTTTTAAGCGCCCTTATTTTTCAAAATGCGAACCTTAATTTACATATTGATTATTCTGAGTTTTCTTGTCTCGCCGATTTTCGCGCAATCCCTCATCACTGGTCTTTATGCCGAAGGTCACGATTGCAGAATAGATTTGGTTTGGCAGCCTGTTTCTGACCCGGGTCTCGATGGATATTATATTTACAGAAGCAGATACGAAAATGGCAATTACATAAAAATAAATACGGATGAACATACTGTTTCAGTATATAGTAATTTTATAGGTGATAATGTAAGACCTTATTGGTATTACGTCAGACCTAAGATAAACGGGGTTGAAGGCGAAGCATCTGCCAAAGTTACCGCCACACCTTATACGATGACAGATGACGAACTTTTGACTTCTATTCAAAAAGCCACCTTTAGATATTTTTGGGATTTCGCGCATCCCGATTGCGGAATGGCTCGCGAAAGATTCGCAACCTACGACCGCCACAAGGTAACAACCGGCGGAACTGGTATGGGATTGATGACAATTGTCGTTGGTGCTGAACGAGGTTTTGTTACAAGAGCGCAGGCCGCCCAAAGAGTTCTTCAGATTATAACTTTTCTTCAGGACACCGCGCCAAGATATCATGGTGCATGGCCGCATTGGATGAATGGAACGACCGGTGCGATTATTCCTGCTGATTATGTCAATGGCGTTCCAGTTATCGCTTCCGACATTATAGAAACTGCCGATATGATTCAGGGAATGCTTGTTTGCCGACAATATTTTGACTCTGACGATTCCGTTGAAACTGAAATTCGCAGCCGTGCGACGCAGCTTTATGAGGACGTGGATTGGGAATGGTATCGCAGAGCTAATGAAACCGACGGCAAGCGTCTATGGTGGTCATGGTCGCCTGACCCTAATTTCGGTTGGAATGAAAGTTTTTCATTTGGCGGCGGCGAAACAATGAATGTCTATCTTCTTGCGATTGCTTCACCCACGCACCCAATACCCGCAAGCTGCTATTATGATGGTTTCGGCTTCGAAGGTGGCTACAAAAACGGAAATAGATATTATGGCTATACCCAGTGGGTCAGCTATTTTGAGACGCCAATGTTCTGGACTCATTATTCTTTTCTCGGTTTTGATCCTCGTAATAAATGGGACAACTACTGCAATTATTTCGAGAACAGCAGGAACATTGCTTTAATAGATAGGGCGTATTGTATGGCCAAGGGTTATCCCGGCTACGGCCCTGATACTTGGGGTCTGACTTCCAGTAATAATCCATGGGGTTACGGCGCTCACTCGCCGGGAAAGGCAGCTTGGGCCGAGGACAACAATACGGTTGCTCCAACCGCTGCGATTAGTTCGATGCCGTACACTCCGACCGAATCAATTTCTGCGATGAAAAATTTTTATTATAATTATGGCCATTTCTTGTGGGGTCCATTAGGTTTTTACGACGCCTTTAATTTCGACGTCCCATTCGATCCGGACTGGAGCGATTATCTGGCGATTGACCAGGGCACAATCGTTCCTATGATAGAAAACTATCGAACCGGCCTGTGCTGGAATCTGTTTATGTCAAATCCAGAGATTAAACCTATGCTCGAAAGTATCGGCTGGGCGACAAGAGCTGATAACGGTTTAAATTACGAATATTATGAAGGCGTATGGAATGCTCTTCCTGATTTTGATTCGCTAACTCCTGTTGCACAGGGCAAAGCGAATAATTTTGATATCGGCTTGCGCCAGAGAGATGATTATTTTGCTTTTCGGTTCAAAGGCTACATTGATGTACCAAGAGCCAGCATTTATACTTTTTACATTTCTTCTGATAACGGAAGCCAATTGTTTATTGATGATGTAATGGTAGTAAACAATGATGGTTTGCATGATCTCTTGAAAAAAAGCGGAAATAGAAATCTCACCAAGGGAAGACATTCAATTACTGTTACTTATTTTGATAATGATAGTGATCAGGATTTGATCGTTAGTTATTCAGGAGGCGGAATTACGGAAAAGCAAATCCAGGTAAACAATTTATTCAGATGTCCTGAAAATCTGCCCGGTGATTTCAGCGGAGATTGCCTTGTTAATATAGATGATTTAAAGATAATTGCCGATAATTGGCTCAATGGTTATACGTTTATTGATTTCGCTGAAATGGCGGAACATTTTTAATATCATCAACTATCTTTACCATATCATTTTGTAAAAATATATCTATCCGCATTGTTGCTTTTAATGAGTTTATTTTTATTTTCAGCGGGAACAATTATTGCTTCGATATTTTTTCTTTGTTCTATAAACTCTAATCCCTTTTCAATACCCATTACACTTATTGCGGTAGCAAGTGCGTCAGATTCACTGCCGATTGGGCATATAATAGTAACGCTTGAAATTTCTTCGGCACTAATCTCGGTTTGAGGGTTGAAGATGTGGCTGAAACGCTGCTGACCTATTTTATAAAATCTTTCATAATTTCCGCTTGTTGCGACTGCCATATTTGATAATGCAAGTTTCATAAGAATTTTATTATCTTTTTTGACTGGATTGCGGATGCCAATAATCCATTTATCTGAATTTTTCGGATTTCCAAAACATGCTATTTGTCCGCCAAGGTCAATGAGACCGCCGGCAGCGCCGAATTTTTTCATAATTTCTTGTGCTTTGTCGGCTGCAAAACCTTTGGCGATTCCACCCAAATCTAACCGTATTCCATCTATCGTAAATCGAACTGAAAAATTATTGGAATCGAGAACCAATTTATCATAACCGATTATTTTTTTAATATCTGCAAGCTGCTGCTCGGTCGGCATCGAATTGGCCTGGGCACATTTTCTCCACATATCCACAAGCGGGCCGACGGTAATATCGAAAGCGCCGGCTGTTTCTTTACTGTAATAAATTGATAATTTCAGAATTTCGAAAAGATCTTTATCGATTTTTACAGGTTCTTTAGCTGCAAAACGGTTAATCTGTGATAACTGTGAATTGGGGTCAAACCTATTCATCAATTTTTCAAGCCGATATACCTCTTTGAAAGCGGCATCAATACTTGATTGCGCAATCTTTTCGTCCGGTGCCACAGCGATGATTTTCGCAATTGTATTCATCACAAGCCTGTTCGGACTTTCAATAGATACAAATCTTCGGCTTTCTATTTGTTTCATTATCAGGTATAGAATGAAAATAGCCGTTGCCGACAATAGTAAGATTTTAATTTTCTTAGACTTCATTTTTCCAATTATAATGTTAAAATGCCGGGTATGAAAAACAAAAAACCAGTTATTTTAGACGAATTAATACAACAGCAATTGCTGCCGTTTGTGCGGACACCGTCACGCTATATCGGAGGCGAGTTTAATCAGATAAAAAAAGACCTTAACAAATGCGATTTGAGAATAGCTTTGTGCTTTCCTGATGCATATGAAATAGGGATGAGCCATACAGGAATGGCGATTATCTACGAGGTATTGAATAGGCAGCCCGACATTGCCGCCGAGCGAGTTTTCCTGCCATGGCTTGATGCGCAGGAAATTATGAAGCAGAAAAATATCCCGCTATACACCCTTGAATCGAAAGCGGCGGTAAAAGACTTCGATGTCATAGGCTTCAGCCTTACTAATGAATTATGTTATACCGGCGTGCTTAACGCGCTCGACCTGGCGAATATTCCTCTTCGAAGCAAAGACCGAAGTGAAGAATACCCTATTATTCTGGGCGGAGCGGGAATGGCAAATTGCTGTGAACCTGTTGCTCCATTTTTCGATATGTTCCTGCTTGGTCAGGCCGAGGATGCAGTTGTTGAGTTATCAAAATTTTTGATTGAGAATAAAAGCAATTCAAAGAAAGATATTTTGAAAAAGGCAGCGGAAAAATTTCCGTTTATTTATGTTCCATCACTTTATGAAAATTCACCGCCAAAAATTTCAGATGCTGTTGTTGACGATTTGGATAATTCTGTCGTTCCGGAAAAACCAATTGTTCCCTTTATGCAGCCTGTTCACGAACGAATCAGTATAGAAGTTATGCGAGGCTGCCCCGGCAGATGTAATTTCTGCCAGGCGAGTTTTTGCCGCAGACCAGTGCGTTTCAGAAAACCGCAGCGAATTTTAGACATTGCCAAAAAAGCTTATGAAGCGACAGGTTTCGATACAATCGGCCTTTTGAGTTTATCGACGGCAGATTATCCATATCTTGAAGAGACTATAAATTTGCTGAATGAATATTTCGAGCCGCGCAGAGTCGGAATATCTCTGCCGAGTTTACGCGTTGATGTTCAATTGAAACTTTTGCCCAGACTCGCTGCATCTGTGCGTAAGAGCGGTTTGACGATTGCTGTTGAAGCCGCAAGCGAAAGAATGAGAAAGGTTATAAACAAACCGATTACAGATGAAAATCTTTTTGCCGCAGTAGAAGAAGCTTATAAAAACGGGTTTGAAACAGTAAAACTGTATTTTATGGCGGGACTTCCTGGCGAAACGGAAGATGACATAAAAAATATCGTTAAACTTTGTTTTGAACTTGGGATTTTACGGAAAAAAGTATGCGGCAAAGCTGCAAGTATAAACGCCGCCGTAAGCTGGTTCGTTCCCAAAGCTCATACTCCGTTCGGATGGGAATCGCAGCAAAGTGAAGAATATTTCAGGAGAGCGAAAGAAATAGTCCTCGATGAGAAAAAGAGATATAACGCAAGATTTTTAAATTTCAAATTTCATCACATTCAGCGCAGCGTTCTCGAATCCGCAATCGGCAGGGGAGACAGGAAAATAGCGGATGTGATTGAGTACGCATACAGAAGCGGCGCTAAATTCGATTTGTGGAATGAGTGCTTCAATTTTGAAATATGGCTAAAGGCTTTTGAGCAAGCTGGACTCGACTTATATCAGCTTGCAGGCAGAAAATTTGATAAAGATGAAATTCTCCCTTGGGAACACCTCGGCGGACCGGATAAAGAATATCTGTTTAAACAGCTAAATGATGCCGCAAGATAAATGATTTAAGAATTGAAAAATTTTCCAATGGGTTAAACATTTGACAAAAATAGGGTTACAGGATAAAAAGGAAGTGCATCAGGAAGGAAAATGGCAGAAAATCAGCAAAAAGTTACGATGATAGAGCTTTTTGGGGCTGGTGTTATTCGATCAGTCACAAATTGCGGTAGATTTGCGCGTTTCCAGACTGACTCATTGTTCGCATCTGCTGCGGCGTGTGTATCGCCAAAGACTTATTCGCTTATTTGGAACCAGATGCTCGCAATCGGGGTGCTAAGCGTGCCGGTGGTGATGATAACTGGCGCGTTTGTCGGAATGGTGCTTGCTATTCAGGCCTACGATCAGCTTGCGGGGCTTGGAATTGAGGAACATCTTGGTGTGCTGATAAATCTTTCGGTTGTTAAGGAACTTGGGCCGGTACTTGCGGCTGTTATGCTTGCCGGCAGAGTCGGCGGGGCACTGACCGCTGAACTTGGCACTATGAATGTAACAGAACAGATAATGGCGGTTCGGAGTATGGGGACGGATCCGATTCGGTATCTTGTTGCGCCAAGACTGATTGCGTGTTTGCTTCTTACACCGGTTCTGATTATTTACGCCGATTTTCTTGGTATTATTGGCGGATATCTAATTAGCGTGCCTTACCTTGATATTAACAGCAGGGCGTATTGGAATTTCAGCGCAAGCGGCGTTGAACTTTGGGATATCACCATCGGAATTGCGAAAGGATTTTTCTTTGGTGCCGCGATTGCCGGTGTGAGCTGCTATAAAGGATTTCACTGCAGGGAAGGTGCTCAGGGCGTCGGGCAGGCGTGCACGGAAGGTTTTGTAGGCAGCTTTATAATAATACTGGCAATCGATTTTGTGCTCGTTGTAGTTTTCAAGGCGATTTACGCATCGGTATGGCCGGTGAAACTTCTATTATAAAAACAGACATACACTGATCTATGAATTCAGAAAATAATAACTATTTAATAACTCTTAAGAATCTGACGAAACGGTTCGGCAAATTGGCTGTTCTGGACGATGTGTCGCTTTCGTTCGAGAAAGGGAAAACAACAGTTATTATAGGACCCAGTGGGTGCGGCAAAACGGTTTTGATTAAACATATTATCGTTCTGCTTCGGCCGAGTGAAGGTGAAGTTTATTTTCATAATGAGAGAATAGATAATCTGCACGAGAAACAGCTTGCGAAGGTGCGAACGCAAATGGGATTTCTTTTTCAGAGCGGGGCTCTCTTCGATAGTATGACTGTTGAGGAAAATATTTTGTTTCCGGTTATGCAGCATACGAAAATTAGAGATCGTGCGAAATTGCAGGAGATTGCGAAAGCAAAACTTGCGATGGTGGGATTGGATGGTTTTCAGGAGTATTATCCGGCGAAGCTTTCGGGCGGGCAGAAAAAAAGGGTTGCGCTGGCAAGAGCTATAGCTCTTGAGCCTGAGGTGATTCTTTATGATGAGCCGACGACAGGGCTTGACCCGATTCGCTCAGATGTTATTAACGAATTGATAATAAAGCTGAAAAAAGATCTCGGCATAACCAGCATTGTTGTAACGCACGATATGAAAAGCGCCACTAAAATCGCCGATAGGATTATAATGCTGCATAAAGGCAGGATCGAAGCGGATGGCGATGCGGAGTCCATACAGAATAGTCCTTCGCAGGTAGTTCAGCGGTTTATCAAGGGTGAGATTAGCGAAGGAGATATACAATCGATGCAGGTTTCCTTCGAAGATATAAAGACGAACGGCAAAAAATAATCATATTTAAATTCAAATCCAGGAATGATAAAAAATTCAGAACAAATTGCCAAAGCACTCTCAGGTTTAATTTCCGGCCAATGTTACGGGGATATTTTTGACCGTGTAGTTTACAGCACCGATGGGAGTATCTATCAAATAATTCCTCAATGTATTGTTGCGCCGAAAAATGCGGAAGATGTTTCGGCTGTTATCAAATATGCGGCTGAGAATAGTATTCCTGTTGCGCCGCGCGGAGCGGGAAGCGGGCTTGGGGGGGAGTCGCTGACCGGCGGCATTATGCTGGATATGACGCGATTTATGAACAGAATAATCAGCACAAGCAGCGATGGAAGTACGGTTTGCTGTGAAGTTGGAGTTGTACTCGATGATGTGAACAAGCATCTTGCGAAATACGACAAGAAAATCGGGCCTGACCCATCGAGCGGAAATCGCGCGGTAATAGGGGGAGTTGTCGCAAATAACTCAACGGGAGCACATTCGCTGAGTTATGGTTATATCTCGAATTTTGTCGAAAAAATAAAATGCGTTCTGCCGGATGGAAGAATTACGGAGTTTGAAAATAATATCGGCAGTGGTGAGAAAAAAATTACGAGAGACTGCTTTGAACTTTTAAATTCAAATGCCGAGCTTATTGCAAAAGTCCAACCTTCAACTAAGAGAAATCACAGCGGATATAATATTGCCGATGTTGTGCATAACGGCAGAATTGATATGGCAAAAATGCTGGCAGGTTCGGAGGGAACCCTCGCGGTTTTTACCGAAGTAACGCTGCGGACGGTAGATATTCCCAAAATTGCAGCGGTTGTACAGTTCGAGTTTGATTCACTGGATAAGATGGCTCATGCAGTTCCGCTGATTGTTAATTGTGGGGCGGCGGCTTGCGAATTGATGGGCAGGGATTTGATACACATTGCGCGTGAGGCCTTTGCGCAGTACCATGATATTCTCAATCCTGATTCTGTGGCAAGTCTGCTTGTCGAATTTACGGGTGCGAAAGTCGATGAGATAAAAAATAAAATTGAAAAAACGATTTTGGCGGTAGGCGAGCTTTGCTTTGACAGGAAAATTGTTTTTGACCCTGCGATTCAAAAAAGACTTTTCAAGTGCCGAAAAGATGCTGTCCCGCTGCTGACAAGAAAAAAAGGATTAAAACAGCCGGTGCCGTTTATCGAAGATGTTTCGGTTGATAGCGGAAAATTGGCGGAGTATCTGGCGGGGCTGGTGAAGATCGGCGAGAAATTTAAAGTCGATATGGTTTATTATGGGCACGCAGGGGATGGCGAAATTCATGTTCGGCCTTATCTCGATTTGTCCGATCCTGCTGATTTGAAGAAAATGACGGAAATCGCGGAGGAAGTTTTTTCACTTGCGCTTTCGCTTGGCGGGTCGCTTAGCGGCGAGCACGCGGATGGATTGATTCACGCGGCATTTATGGAAAAACATTTCGGCAAAGAATATTGCGATATTCTGAAAAAGCTTAAAAAAATATTCGACCCCAAAAATATTCTCAATCCAGGCAAAATTATAAGCGATAACGCGGATGTGATGATTCAAAATTTGAGGGTAGAAAACAAATTAATCGGCGAACGAATTACGCCAATGCTGAATTTTAAAAATGATGAATTTAAATTTGAGGTTATCCAGTGCAGCGGATGCGGGCTTTGCAGAAGTACCGACGCTGTAATCAGAATGTGTCCGGTTTACAGGGCAAAAGGTGAAGAAATTTATTCATCGAGAGGGAGGGCAAATCTTTTGGCGGCATGGGCTAAGGGACTGCTGACGGAAAAGGATTTCGAGTCGGAAAGATTCAGGGAATTTCTGGCGACGTGTTTGAATTGCAAGGCGTGCCTTTTCGATTGTCCATCGGGTGTCGATGTTTCGAAGATGATAATCGAAGCGAGGACGAGACTTGCCCGAAAATGCGGACTCGGCAGGACGGCGAAAGTTTTGGCGAATAATCGATATATGAGTATGCTCGCTTCGAATTTTGCACCAATCAGTAATTATTTTATGAGCCTTGCATTTGTTAAAGAGGTGATGGAGATTGTTACGGGTATCGATAGAAGAAGATCGATGCCGAGATTCGGGTTTTCAAACTTTATTAAAAAAGCGAATAAATACTTGGCATCACTGCCTGTGCTGGAAAATCCTATCGATAAGGTCGCGTATTTTACGGATACTTATGTAAATTATAATGATCACGAACTTGGTTTTGCGGTTATAAAATTTTTGCGTGCAAACAATATCGATGTGATTGTTCCGCAGCAAAGGCCCGCGCCTCTGCCGGCGGCAGTTTACGGCGATATAAAAACAAGCAGGAAAGATTTGCAATACAATACGAGGCATTTATCCAAAGCGGTAAGAACTGGGTATAAAATTATTTGTTCTGAGCCGAGCGCTGCTTTGTGTTTGAAGGAAGATCTGAGATTTTTTGTCAATAGTCCTGATGCAAAAATGGTTTCTGAAAATACGTTTGAGTTCTTTGAGTATTTAAAAAAAATTGATTTGAATCAACCTCCTGCATATGTCCCAGGGTTAAACGAAAAAATTTACGCACATCATACGCCTTGTCATCTTAATGCACTGGAGAAAAACCCTGCTACATTGGAAGTAATGGAAAAGTTTATAGGCATTAAGGCACAAGAACTTAACGGCGGATGCTGCGGAATCGCGGGAACATTCGGAATGCAGAAAAAAAATTATGAGCTTTCAATGCAAATCGGGCAAAAACTTGCAGATAAAGTAAAAGAATCAAATGCTGATGTTGTTCTTACGGAATGTTCGACGTGCAAAATGCAGATTGAACATTTGACAGGCAAGGAAACAACGCATCCAATTAAAATCTTGGCTAAAGCTTACGGCCTGATATAATTATGGTATGGTTGAGAAGCATTATAAAGAGGCGGTTTTGTATGAATCGATCGGCGATAAAAAAGTACATTGCTTTTTGTGCAATTGGCATTGCCGCATAAGCGATGGAAGTCTTGGACATTGCAACGTTCGCAAAAACATAGGTGGTAAATTATACTCTCTTAACTACAACAAACTCTGTGCGGCGAATAGCGACCCAATAGAAAAAAAACCATTGTTTCATTTTTTGCCCGGAAGTAAGAGTTTTTCAATCGCGGCGCCTGGATGTAATTTCAAATGTGATTTTTGTCAGAATTGGCACATCAGCCAGATTATAAAAGCGGAAAGTGAAATAGAAGGTGAGGCGATTGAACCGGCGAGGCTTGTAGATTTCGCAATCAGAGAAGGCTGTAAAAGTATGGCTTATACTTATACAGAGCCGACAATTTTTATGGAACTTGCAGCTGAGTGCGGAATAATCGCAAAGCGAAAAGGGCTTGCCAACGTTTTTGTGTCGAACGGATATATGACAAAAGAAGCGATAGATTTCGCAAAAGATTGGCTCGACGGAATCAACGTCGATTTGAAGGGCTTCAGCGAGGAATATTATAGGAATCTTTGCAAGGCAAAGTTAAAGCCTGTTCTCGATACGATTGAATATATAGCCAAACATACGAAAATTTGGATGGAATTAACGACTTTGATTGTGCCAGGGCAAAACGATTCGGAAACGAAATTGAAACAAATCGCAGAATTCATTTTTAATACATGTGGTGCGGATACGCCATGGCACATCAGTAGATTTTACCCGCAGTTCAGGCGTACGGATTCGGAGGTAACACCGTCTGAAACATTGCAAACGGCTTTTGATATCGCAAAACAGGTTGGATTGCACTATGTTTATATAGGGAATTTACGCACAAGGAAAGGGGAAAATACTTATTGTCCGGAATGTGGACATTTGATTATAGAAAGAGAAGGTTATTTAATCAGGAAAAACAGGACGAAAGATAAACTTTGCCCCGATTGTAATGAGAAAATCGCGGGTTTTGCACTTTAGGAAAAAAATATAAGTGTTTACCGTCAGAGATAAAGGTGGTACAATCAAATCTTAAAGGATTGTCGCGAAATGGCATTGAACTCATTTATTAGCCTGGACGATTAGTTTTCGATACCTATCATTGACGACATTTTTCACTGTAACAAATTTAATAATAAAGGTTTACGTCTATGACTAATATACCTCCTCTTAAAATAGGGAATCTTGAAATAAATCCGCCGATAATTCAGGGTGGGATGGGAATTAGAGTATCGGGAGCAAAACTCGCTTCAGCAGTTGCAAATACAGGATGTGCCGGGGTAATCGCAAGCACAGGCATCGGGATGTTTGAGGAATTGAGGGGTGATGATTTGTGGGCTTTTAACGGCGAATCCCTAAGAGGCGAGATTCGAAAAGCCAGAAGTCTTTCCAAAGGAATAATCGGCGTCAATATAATGGTCGCGCTAACTGATTACGAAAACCTTGTTAAAGTATCAGTCGAAGAAAACGTCGATATGATTATTTGCGGCGCAGGACTCCCTCTGGAGCTGCCGAAATTTCTCAACGGCAAAGATATTAAACTGATTCCGATTGTATCCTCAGCCAAAGCGCTTGCATTGATAATCAAAAGATGGAAAGGCCGATATGACAAGATGCCTGATGCTGTGATTGTCGAAGGCATTCATGCGGGTGGACATTTGGGTTATTCGGCTGAAAGCCTTGAGGACGGTACGGCAATGGGACTTGAGGAAATAGTAAAGGAAGTGGTTGAGCTTTCAAATTCATTCGAAAATAAAATACCTGTTATAGCTGCCGGTGGAATATTCGACGGCGAAGATATTGCTCGTTTGCTGAAGTTAGGAGCATCAGGCGTTCAGATGGCAACAAGATTTGTCTGCACAGATGAGTGCGATGTCAATATAAAATTCAAGCAGGCTTACATCAATGCCGGGCCGGATGATATAACTATAATCAAAAGCCCCGTGGGACTGCCGGGCAGAGTTATTACAAATAATTTTGTAAAAAAAATCAAACAGGGTTTGACAGTGCCTTTCAAGTGCGTCTATAAATGCTTGAGGACATGTGACCCGGGCAAAGCACCATACTGTATTGCGAAAGTATTGTCGAATGCATCCATGGGTAACCTCGATGAGTCTTTTGTATTTGCAGGCTCCAACGCTTACAAATGCAAAGAAATTGTATCGGTAAAAAAACTGGTTGAGCAGCTGACTGAAGAACTGAAAACTGCTCTTGCCGCAACACAGGCAGTTGTCGCAAATCCCGCATAGAAACAGCAGTTTCGAATTTCAAGACTTGCTGGAATTCCAACGGAAACTGTATATAATTAAGGACCGTTGAAATTAAGGAAAGTCATGAAGATTATCGCAGATGAAAATATTCCATTCGTAAAGAATTGTTTCAGCTCGGCTGGAGAAATTACGACCATACATGGCAGGCAGATTACCACAGAGATTCTAAAAGACGCCGACGTACTCCTGGTTCGCAGCATTACGAAAGTCAATAAGGAACTGCTCGAAGGCACAAATGTAAATTTTGTCGCAACGGCTACCATTGGTTTTGAACATATCGATATCGATTACCTCAAGAGCAGAAACATCGGTTTTGCTTCCGCGCCGGGTTCAAACGCAAATTCTGTAGCTGAATATATTACATCGGCATTATTAAATCTTGCAGAAAAATACAAGTTTGCGATTGAAAAAAAAACAATCGGCATAGTAGGCGTGGGAAATGTCGGAAGCAGGGTAGAAAAAAAAGCAAAAGCGCTCGGAATGAAAGTTGTCCTAAATGACCCGCCGCTGCAAAGACAAACAGGTAATGAAAAATATCGGCCTTTGGAGGAAATATTTAACTGCGATATAGTTACGCTCCATACGCCTTTGACGAAAGAGGGAATTGATAAAACATATCATCTGGCCGATGATAAATTTTTTACCTCGTTAAAACAAGGAGCGATTTTCCTTAATACATGCAGAGGCGGTGTGCATGATACCGCTGCACTAAAAAAAGCAATTATTTCGAAAAAATTAAGTGCTTGTGTTATTGATGTTTGGGAGAAGGAACCTAATATCGATATCGAACTGCTGGAGATGGTTGATTATGGAACACCTCATATCGCCGGTTATTCTTATGACGGAAAAGTTGTAGGGATGATAATGATATATCAGGCGTTCTGCAAACATTTCGGAATTGAACCAAAATTTACAGAAAATGATTTTTTGCCGCCACCCGAAATTTCTGAAATTTCGATTAAAAATGAAAAAAATCCGTTACTTTTTGCAGTCAACAGTCTCTATGATATTGGCAAAGACGATGCGAATATGAGAAGGCTGAAAATAGAACCTGCGGATAAACGCGGGGCATATTTTGACGGATTGAGGAAAAATTATCCTATTCGCAGAGAGTTTCAAAATACTTTCGTTTCGATTGAAGATGAAAAACTAAAAAAGATACTTGAGTCCATAGGATTTAGGGTGTAGTTTTAATTTCGAAAGGTACGATTATGAACAGGAATTTGATTATTTTGTGCGTTCTTGCGATGTGTTCGCTTGTTTTGGCAGAAGAGAAAAAAACGGTGGAGTCGGAAAAGGAGAAACTGGATTATCGAAGCGTAATAGTCGATGCCTGGCTGGTCAAAATTGACGCTGATATGCTTTATCAATCTGGTGTTAAACCCTTATCAGAAAAGGAAAAAGAATATGTTTCTGTGATGAACCTGATATGGTGTTTAAGTGAACCAAATTGCGGAGAAATAATAGCATCTGCCAAAACTCGAACAATTACAAATGAAAGTGCTTCATGTGAATCTTCAAACGTCAGGTATGTGAAATGGGAGCGAGGAAATCATACTGAATTTAGCCCATATTCTTCTGAAACTGTCTTTAAAACTGAACCAAAAATATTTGATGATAAAATTATCAGGCTTGAATATGTTTTTAGGATAGATTCTTTTTCATTTTCAGAATTTAATTTAGAGTTACCGCCAAAAGAAATTAAACTTAACTTTGCAAATTATGTAGTTTTTCCAGACAAAAAACCAATGATAGCTTGTCAGTCACAAATAGGAAATGAAATGTACTTTCTTGTGATGAAAGCAGAGATTGTGGAATAATGAACAAAGAGAAATCTAATATTGTGGTTTGGCCGAGCGGGAGGCTTGATTTTTCGGCAGGCTGTCTTGTGATGGGTATCCTGAATGTTACGCCTGATTCGTTTAGTGACGGCGGAGATTTTCTTGATGTTGAAAAAGCGGTCGATCGCGGGATTGAAATGGAAAAGCAGGGCGCTGCGATAATCGATATCGGCGCTGAATCGACAAGGCCGGGTGCGAAAGCTGTCGGCAGCAAAGAGCAAATCGAAAGAGCAATTCCAGTCATTGAAAAACTTGCGCCGAAAATAAAAATCCCAATCAGCATCGACAGCAAAGACTATGAGGTAACCAGGGCAGCAGTGGAAGCAGGTGCATCGATAATCAATGATATTACATCGCTTGCGGACCAGCGAACGGCTAACTTAGCGGCGAAGAAAAAATTGCCGGTGATACTTATGCATATTCAGGGCAATCCGGAGACGATGCAGAAAGAGCCGTATTATGAAAACGTCGTCCACGAGGTTTTAGATTATCTATTAGCAAGAGCCAAAGCAGCAGAAGATGCCGGTATAGAAAAAGCAAAAATATTTATAGACCCCGGTATAGGGTTTGGTAAAAATTTGGAACATAATATAACGCTTTTAAAGAATTTGGATATTTTTGTTGGAACCGGCTATAGAGTTTTGCTTGGTACCAGCAGAAAAAAATTTATCGGTACACTGACCGGCAGGGAAAACCCTAAAGAAAGGATTTTCGGAACGGCGGCAACAGTCGCGCTTGCAGTTTTAGCGAGCGTTTCAATTGTGCGCGTTCACGATGTCGCAGCAATGGTCGATGTAGTCAACGTTGCGAATGTTTTCTCACGCTGACAGCACTGCTGGTAAAATGCTTCGAGACGAGTTGGGAAAGTAACGTCCTCTGTGCCATCAAAAGTAATATTCAAAATTGGCATATTGCCGCAGTCTTTGCTGAGCTGCGGAATAAGACTTGAAACAATCGTCGAAGGCATACAAGTAAACGGCATTACGTTTATCACGCCTGAAAAACCTTGTTTATGATATTCGATAATCTTGCTGACGCTCAAAACCGCTTCCCCCTCGAATGATATATCGATATACTTTTGACCATAATTCAAAAGAGATGAAATATTGTGCTCGGCAAGATGGCCGAATTTCTTTTCAAGCGGAGCGGCGAGAATTCTTTCAATTTTATGCTGTATAAAATCCTGTGCGATGTTAAGGAGATAATGCCCATACATGCCTGACCTTTTTGCGCCTAACATTCGCATATAATTGGTGTAATAGACCCATTCTGCAAGAGGTGCGAGTGAACAATCTGCGCCAAGCTCTTCCAGACGTTCGATGATATTGTTGTTCGCGAATGGATGGCTGCGAACGTAAATTTCACCCACTACGCCGATACGAGGCTTTGGAATCGAATGGTCAGTCGGGCATTTAGAAAATTTATGTGCGAACTCGGCCATTATTTTCTTTTTTTGCGACAAAGGTTCGTTTGCTTCTATACTTTTAAGCCAGCGATGGAGCCATTGATCATAAATTTCCTGCACACCGTTTCTGTCTTTGGCGTAAGATTTAGCTTTAAGCAGCACTTTTCGCATAACATCGATACCAACCATGGATGTCCACGCATCGAGCATAAGCTTCCAGCTTTTTTCACCCATTGTTTGGGCAATGTCTGTATAAAATTTCATATCCTGATTCGGCGCGACAATCAGGACATTGTTCAGACCGGCAAACTGAAGCACGAGTTTCTGCATACAATTATAAAGGCCGAACCTGCACGGACCAGAAGCGGAGGGCATAAGGAACGCGCTTTTGGCGGGATCAAAATCTTTTCTTTTCGTTGTCAAAAGCATATCGCTGACGGTTATCGCGCATGGCAGACATTCTTTTCCGGACATAAATCTTCTGCCGAGAATCAAACCCTGCTCATCGGCTGATTTCATAACTTCGGCATCTTTGCCGAGTGCTTTGAACGTTGACGCCATTCCGTAAGAGCAATCGCTCATGTATGGAATAAAAAGTTTCCTATTTTTATATTCGACTTTTTCAGGTTCAATTTTTTGATCTTTCATCTTTTGTGGAATATAATGACTTAGACTATCGAAAAATGCTTCGAGTCTTGTTACGAGCCCTGCATCGGCAGAATGTTCATCGAGTTCGAGAAACAGGCTCGGTTTATCGGCAGAGATAGTTCTGAAAAACGTTTCAAGGAACGAATCGGGGCCGCAGCTGAAGTTTGAAAGATAAACTGCAAATAGGCGTCTGTCTCGTTTAATTATTTCCGCACCGCGAAGAATCTTTTGTCCGAGGCTCCAGTAAATGGTACTGTGCAATTCCTTATCTTCGATTGGCGCATCAGCAAGTGTGAGCATATCAAGCGGCAGAACATCAATGCCCATCGCGGCCAGCTTGTCCGCCAATTGCAGATTCATTTGTGCGTCGCAGCTATTGTATGGTCTGCCGATAAGGACGCATAATCTGCCGTTATCGCCGATAGAAGATAAAATTTCTTTACCTTTCAAAACGAGACTGGTTTCAAAGTTATTCTGCGCATCGAGAGCTTCGTCGACAGCTTTTTCTGCATACGAAGATTTTACTTTTAACTGTGCTGCAAGATTTGTAAAAGTTTTAATTAATTGTTTTCGGCCGTTGCCGAGCCTTATTACTGGCGTGAGCATTTTGCTTTTACCGAGTTTTGCCGCAAAAGCAGCTTTTGCCTGGTATGGCAATGATTGAACATACGGACATAATTTTGAATGATTGTTGGTATCGAAAGAATTTTCGAGACTGACAATACTGGGAACAAAAATATAATCAACCTGCTGCTCAATTAATTCAGCAATATGGCCGAATGCGACTTTGACAGGGAAGCACTGTTCGGCGGTAACGGATTCCACGCCTTTTTTTGCGGTCATTCTGCTTGTTGGCTGAGTTACATTAACTTCAAAACCGAGGCTCTTAAAGAAAACACTGAATAAAGGCAGGTACTGCCAATTAATCAGCGACATCGGTATTCCTATTTTCTCTTTTCTTGCAGGAGTGTCGTTTTCATCGAGTTTTGCGAATTTGCGAAGCATCCTGTTTCGGAATTCAAAAGCGGCGGCTGATTTTTTTTGTTTTTTTGCTCTTGAAATATTGTACCTGTCGCAGCGTGAGCCATAGAACAAAGGTTCGCATCCGGGCAGGATAACTTTTTTGATTTCACAATTATTTGAGCAATGTTCGCAAACAAACGATTCGACATCATATTTCAGATGGACGAGATTTTCAAAACCGCGAAAAGTACTTTCGTTTTGTGTGCGTGCTTGTGCGATTACGGCGGCGCCGAGTGCTCCTGTTACTTCGTGATGGTCGGGGACGCGGACAGGTTTGCCGAGGACTTTTTCAAACGCTGCCCACACTGCTTTGTTGAAAGCGGTTCCGCCCTGGAAGCAGATATTATCGCCGAGTTTTCTTCTGCCGACGACACGGTTGAGATAATTTGTAACAATTGAATATGCAAGTCCTGCGACGAGGTCTTTTGTTTGTGCGCCCTGCTGCTGGCAATCGAGTAAATCGGATTCCATAAAAACGGTACAGCGTTCGCCGAGCTTAATTGGCGCTTTGCTTTGAAACGCAAGCGATGCGAATTCGTCTTTTATGTTAATGCCGAGTCTTTCGGCCTGCTCTTCGAGAAATGAACCGGTGCCCGCAGCACAGGCGTGGTTCATTTCAAAATCGACCACAACTCCATTTTTGAGAGAGATAAATTTGCTGTCCTGTCCGCCGATTTCAAAAATAGTATCGACCTCGGGACATACAACAGCGGCGCCTGCGGCCTGCGCGGTGATTTCATTAATTACAATGTCAGCGCCTAAAAAATCGCCGGTTAAATATCTTCCTGAGCCTGTAGTCGCAGCGCCTTTGATGTTTACCTTATCGCCGATTTCAGCGGCCGCAATTTGCAAACCTTTCTTCACTGCTTCGAGCGGTCTGCCTGCTGTCATTAAATAAGCTTTCGATAAAACATTTTTGTCTTTGTCTATCACAACTACATTCGTGCTTATGCTTCCGACATCGACGCCGAGCCATGCATTAATTTTTTCTTTCTTCGGCGGCAATTCATAAATTTTTCCCGGCGGCGGAGGAAATGACGGTATGGGAAGCGATTCCCTTCTCGGCGCTTTTTCATCAAAAAGGGCGTGAGCATTTAGATAATCGTATAATTTTTGTATATTTATTTTTTGTCCGCCTTTTTCGGAATCGCGAGTCGCAAGTACTGCACCGATTGCACCGGTCAAAAAATGTTCCTGCGGAACGATGAGTTGGCCGGATTGTAATTTGAAAGCTTCTTTGATTGCATTGACAACGCCGAGGTTAGCGGCTACTCCGCCGGTGAAAATTATCGGCTTAACAAATTCTCTGCCTTTGCCGAGATTGCTTTTGAGATTTCTCGCAAGTGCAAGGCAAAGTCCCGCTATGATATTTTCAACCGGAGTTGCCTGTTGCTGTAAATGAATCATATCGCTTTTTGCGAAAACGCTGCATCGGCCTGCAATTGTGGGAACACTTTTGGCCTGAAGAGCCATTTTGCCGAATTCCTTTTCTATATTTATCCCGAGACGCTGAGACTGCTGGTCAAGGAACGAACCTGTGCCGGCGGCGCAAGCGCTGTTGAGCGCAAAATCTGTTAAAGTCAATAAGCCGTTTTCAGTTTTAAGAAAAAGCAGTTTGCTGTCCTGACCACCCATTTCAATTACTGTCGCTTGTGGAAAATGTGGATACAAATGAGCTATCGCAACGGCCTGTGCGGAAACTTCGTTAATATAGGGGATTTCTAAAAGCGATGCTATGAGTCTCGAGGCAGAACCTGTCGCGGCGGCAAAGGAAACCTTGTCAATGCTGAAGCTTTTAAAAACTTCGTTCAGAGCAGCACCCAAAGTATCGAGAGGTTTGCCCATTGTTCGTCGGTAATCGCTATATATTAATTTGAATTGGCTGCTTAGCACTATTATGTCGCAGCTTGTCGAGCCTACATCAATGCCGAGATACAAGCCGCCATCGCCCTTCAGCGGTTCTGATATTTGCCCGGGGGCGCCTCCTGATAATGCAATGTCTTTAATATTGTCTTTGCCCTGCACACAAATCTCCTAAAATGAAACAATATTCTGGACTATTTTACCTTTTTTGTAGCATTCGTCAAGAGTATTGATTTAAGGCTATTGCCTGAAATGAGGGGGAGATTTGCTTATTATGCGCAAAAAAAATCCGCATTAAGCGGATTTTTGGGTGTTTTTGGTGTTTACTTATTACGGAATATACATCGTTCTTGCCTGGCCGACGAGATAGAAACTGCCGGTGATGCAGATGAGGTCTTCCTTGCCAATAGCGCTCGAAGCGACTCGAATGGCTTCTTTAAGACTGAACGCGGTCTGGCACATTTTGCCGCAGATTTCGGTGTACATATCCGCAAGTTCCTGTGGAAAAACAGCTTTTGGCGAATTGCTGCGTGTGAAAATCACTTTGTCAGCACCATATTGAAGCTGCTCAAGCATACCGCGAACATCTTTATCGCCGCCGCAGCCGAAGATAACAACCATCGAATCATAAGGCACGTGCTGGCCAATCGCCTGAACAAGAGCGCGAATGCTGGCGGCATTGTGAGCACCGTCAATCAAAATTCGCGGATCCTGATGAATGATTTCCATCCGTCCGGGCATATTTATTTCTTTTAAGCCTTCAACTGCTTTTGCATCGTCAATTTTATATCCGCCTGCCTTAAGAGCATCGAGCATCGCAATCGCAAGACCGCAATTCATCGCCTGGTGTTCGCCGGGCAGCGGAACCCTGAGGTGCTCGAATCTGCTTGTCGGAGTTGTCAGGCAAATCCGTGTGTGCGGGCCGTGCTCGCGCGAAGATTCGAAGCGATATGAAAAATCGATATCTTTGCCTGTAACAAGAAGCGGTGCTTTGACGTTATTGGCCTGTTTCTTTATTTCCTTCATCGCAAGCGGTTCCTGTGGAACTGTAATCACAGGAATGCCTTTCTTTATAACGCCGGCTTTTTCCTTTGCGATACAATCGATTGTTTTGCCCAGAAGATTCTGGTGGTCAATACTGATATTTGTTATGCCTACAACGGCAGGCTCGATAACATTAGTGCTGTCCAGTCTTCCGCCAAGACCCGTTTCAATAACCGCGATATCAACTTTTTTATCGACAAAGTACATAAAAGCCATTGCCGTAAAAATCTCGAAAAATGTCGGCGGATCAATTTTTGCCAATTTTTCAACGGGAGCGTAAATCCGGTTAACCAGCGAAGTAAGCTCGGAATCAGAGATTTTTTTGCCGTTTATTTCGATTCGCTCGTGCAGATTGACAACGTGCGGCGAAGTGTAAAGCCCGACTGAATAATCATTTGCCTGCAGCATACGTGCAAGCATTGTTGCGGTCGAACCTTTGCCTTTCGTGCCTGCGATGTGAGCTGTGGCCAGCTTCTTCTGCGGATTGGAGAGCATCCCAAGGAGCTTTTCCATTCGTTCAAGACTGAAAGTTGTTACATTGTAGCGCAGCCGGCTCTGTTTTTCATAGTCCGTCCGCGTGAACAGGTACTCAAGTGCCTGTTTAAAAGTACGAAACTGCTTTGAAGATTTTACCGGAGATACTTTCCCCGACTTCTCTGCCTTCTTAATTGTGCTTATTTGCAAAACCATAGCCCATCACATTACCAAGAAAAAATATCAAAGTCAATTTATTAGCTATATTTATAATAACGGTAAATATGAATCTTTAAACATCTCTTACTTAAGTCCCTTTAGAATAAAATCTTACAATGGAATTTCGATATAAAAATAAAAAAGAATTCATCATTCTTTTTAAGACTCGCTGAATCCATTTTACGCATTAACTGTTAACAATTTCATTAAAAATTAGGAAAAACACTATTGCATTAACCTAAAAAATCTAATAAAAAGGTATTCCAGTATTATATATCTATATTGGAGGAAAGCTGGAATATCATTCTTTACATATACGCGAGAGCCTTAGGCTTGTTCGTTCAGAAGGAGTAGGGCCTGTAATTTTCGGGAGATTATTAAACTTCTTCGGATCGATTGAGGGGGTTCTCGGCGCTTCGGTAAGCTCGCTGGCAAAAGTCGAGGGAATCGGTGTAAAAACAGCCGAAAAAATATTCAAATCCAAAAATAATTTCGATGTCGAAAAAGAACTGGAAATCGCAGATAAATTCGGCGTTTGGGTCATCGATATTACCGATGAGAGATACCCGCCGGCGTTGAAGAAAATTTATGACCCGCCGCCGGTGCTTTATATCAAAGGCGATTTTTCTCCGAATGACAGCCTGGCAATCGCAATTGTCGGCTCACGGCATTGCAGCAATTACGGCAGTGAACAGGCTTCGAGATTTGCGCACCTGCTCGCATCATCGGGCTTTACTATCGTATCGGGAATGGCTACAGGCATCGACTCGGCCGCGCACAGCGGAGCACTCAGCGCAAAAGGGAGAACTATCGCGGTTCAGGGATGCGGACTTGCGAATATTTTCCCGCCGGAAAATAAACAGCTATTCGAGAAAATTTTCAAAAATGGCGCGTGTATCAGCGAACTGCCGATGGAGTACGAACCTTTGCCTGAAAATTTTCCGCCTCGAAACAGAATCATCGCAGGTCTTTCTCTTGCGACAATAGTCGTTGAAGCTATGCCTCGTTCCGGTGCTCTTATAACAGCGCAGACGGCAATGGAGAATAGCCGCGAAGTTATGGCAATTCCCGGCAGAATCGATTCACCGCTTTCCAAAGGCCCGCATAAATTAATTAAGGAAGGCGCAAAATTAGTCGAGTCGGTCGAAGATGTGATAGAGGCTTTGGAATTTCTGCAAATAGATTTTGCCCAGCACGTAAGACAAACATCGCAGCAGGCAATTGAAAAAACACAAATGCAGTTGTTCGATATGTCAAAATTGAATTTAACGGAAACAGAAAAAAAGATTTTTGAATGTTTAAGCAGCGAAGCGATTCATATCGAACAGATAATAAGCCAGACTGAACTTTCAGCAGGAAAAGTAAATGCCGCACTTATTTCGATGAGGCTAAAAGGAATTGTCAAACAAATGCCTGGAAATTATTTTGCGAAACGCTGACGGCCACATCCGATTTTTTGTGGGTAAGTTCCGGCAGTAAGACACCGAAAAATTTTTAAATCGAGGAACTGCTAACGCAGATTTTTTTTCATTTTAAATTCGCCATAAGTGCTTTATTTTTGCTTCGAAAAATAAGGACTTATGAACATAACCGTCAATTAAAAGCGCACGTTTCTTGTAATATCGCGCAGGTTAGCAGAATAGTGTTATCGCAAATCGAAGAAAATCGTAAAAAATTTCCAAAATATAGCCGCAGATTGCACAAATTTTCATAAATTATAATAAATCTTCATAACTTTTGATCACCATTTTATGAAACATCGCACTT
>MHXZ01000006.1 GCA_001825665.1 Planctomycetes bacterium GWF2_41_51
AAATGCCGAGATAGTCCTTATGGCGCTGACCTTCAATATCATGATCATCCTATTTATAAAAGAGCTTTTCTACAGAGCTGGACGTTGGATGTTCAAAACCTGTGTGTCTGCCACTCTTCACTTTTCACTACTATACCCTGCCCCCTATACCCTAAAGTTTAAATTCCTTTTTTCTTTTCGCATAAACAAATCTTGCGTGTGCCATGCGCAGTTCTTTCGAGATCGTCTCGAAGATTTTCTCAACTTGCCATTGGTCATAATTATAAAATGCCTTATTTGAGCAGTTGCCGAGCAGTTGTATTTTTTTGATGATCTCCTGAGTTCTTCTCGTTGCTATCCGCTCGAATCTGTACTCCCTTTTCTCATATTTTCCGCGAATTTTGATTTTCTTCATACTAATTGCTCCTGTACATAATATTTTTAATATATTATAATATTTTAAATTTATAAATAACATATTAATTTTATATATAATATTTTTGTTCTATCAGCCTCCCCAAAAAGATTCAGTACCAATTAAGTTCAATTTATTTTTTACCTGTTTTTAATTATAACTTCTTATCTATTAGTGTCTTAGTTTCTTGGTGGCTAATTTTAAGGGAGGTTTTACTCTATAACTTTTTTTTCACTTTTCATCGCTTTTCATTCACTTTTTTTGCACTTTTCGCGCTTTTTCGGTACATATTTGTGTTAAACATTTGCAAAACCGCGCAAGAACCGCAAATTCCGCGCAAGCGATAACTTGCGCATATCTGTCCTGCCTATACCCTGTACCCTATTCCCTATCAAATAGCAGAATAGTTCAAAAAAAACACTTGCTGTTTATATCTAATCCCGCATTTATAGAGGAGAATGATTTTATAGTAATATCTCTGTGCACGGCGCCTGCCCCCGCGAAGGCGTGGGATGGCTAAAAAATAAAATTATCTCTGGTGGCAAAAGGAAACATAAATGCTTGACCCAACAAAACTTAAAGACTGGCAAATCGCCGAAGCTTCCGAAACTTGCGCAAGACCCATTGTTGAAGTTGCTGCGGAGCTTGGCATCAAAGATGATGAAATAATCCCGATGGGCAAACTGCTTGCCAAAATCGACTATAAAAAAGTCCTGAACAGACTTGGCAAACAACAGAAAGCAAAATATGTGGATGTAACCGCAATAACTCCAACCCCGCTTGGCGAAGGCAAAACAACCACAACTATAGGCCTGGTAGAGGGTTTAGGCAAGCTCGGCAAAAAAGTTTGCGGCGCAATTCGCCAGCCCAGCGGCGGGCCGACATTCAATATCAAAGGTTCTGCCGCAGGCGGCGGACTTGCGCAATGTATTCCATTAGCACCGTTATCTTTAGGCCTAACCGGCGATATTGATTCGATTACAAATGCAAATAACCTCGCTATGGTAGCCCTGACAGCAAGACTCCAGCACGAAAGCAATTATGATGATGCAAGGCTCGCTAAAAGCAAGTTGAAACGCCTCGACATCGACCCGGAAACCGTGCAAATGAAATGGGTTATGGATTTTTGCGCGCAATCCTTGCGCGATATTGTCATTGGACGCGGCGGGAAGATGGATGGCTTTGAAATGAATTCAGGTTTTGCCATTTCCGTATCAAGCGAAGTTATGGCAATCCTCGCAGTTTCAAAAGATCTCGCAGATATGCGCAAGCGAATGGCGAAAATCGTCGTTGCGTATAGTAAGTCCGGCAAAGAAGTTACGGCAGCAGACCTCGAAGTTGACGGTGCAATGACTGCGTGGATGACCAAAGCAATCAATCCTAATTTACTGCAAACTATCGAAGGCCAGCCTATTTTCGTGCATGCAGGACCTTTTGCAAATATCGCTATCGGACAAAGCTCGATTATCGCTGATGAACTTGGAACAAAACTTGCCGATTATCATATTACAGAAAGCGGATTTGCCGCTGATATCGGCTTTGAAAAGTTCTGGAACCTTAAATGCCGAATGTCAGGATTAACGCCACATGCGGTTGTAATTGTTGCGACTATAAGGGCTTTGAAGATGCACGGCGGCGGCCCTGCCGTTAAGCCGGGCGCACCTTTGGATGAAGCATATATTAAAGAAAATCTGCCTTTGGTTGAAAAGGGATGCGAAAATCTTATCGCTCATATCGAGATTGTTAAGAAAAGCGGGGTCAAACCCGTTGTTTGCATAAATTCTTTCTACACCGATACTAAGGCGGAAATCGCACTGGTTAAAAAAATCTCTGAACAAAACGGAGCTTATTGTGCCCTGTCGGAGCATTGGCTCAAAGGCGGAGAAGGCGCTATTGAACTTGCAGAGGCTGTTATGGCGGCGTGCAATGAAACAAATCATTTCAAATTCCTCTACGAGCTTAAAACCCCTCTGCGCCAGAGAATTGAACTTATCGCAAAAGAAGTTTACGGCGCTGATGGAGTTGAATATACCGAGGCTGCACTTGAAAAAGCTAAGGCACTTGAAAAAGACCCTGAAGCGCAAACGCTTGGCACGTGTATGGTTAAGACGCATCTTTCGCTTTCTCACGACCCGAATATTAAAGGCCGGCCAAAAGGCTGGACACTTCCGGTTCGAGACATTATGATTTACAAAGGCGCAGGTTTTATCGTGCCGGTGGCGGGCGATATAAAACTTATGCCGGGAACGGCATCAAATCCGGCGTTCAGGAGTATCGATGTAGATGTGGAAACAGGGAAAGTTAAAGGATTGTTTTAAAATTAAATAGGCACAAAGACACCAAGGCACTAAAATTAAATATGTATTTTTTTCTTTGTGTCTTTGTGCCTTCGTGGCAAGAAAAAGGATTTAAATGACTGCACAAATTATTGACGGCAAACAAATTGCGGCGGATATCCGCGCAGAACTCAAAGCTAAAGTTGAGCAGCTTAAAACAAAAGGCATAACACCCGGCTTGGGCGTAATCCTCGTTGGGGCTGATGCGGCAAGCATATCTTATGTTACAGCAAAAGAAAAAGCATGCCATGATATCGGGATGTTCTCCGATGATAACAGACTTCCTGCGGAAACATCTGAAAAAGAACTGCTGGCACTCGTGGATAAGATGAATAAAGACCCGAAGATTCATGGGATTTTGGTGCAACTGCCTTTGCCGAAACAGATCAACGAACAGAAAATTCTGCTCGCAATCGACCCGGCTAAAGACGTTGATGGTTTTCATCCTGTAAATGTGGGCAAAATGTGCGTTGGGCAAAAGGCGTTTCTGCCCTGCACGCCGCACGGAGTTGTGCAGCTTTTAATTAGGAGCGGTGTGAAACTCGATGGGGCTGAAGTGGTTATCGTCGGCAGAAGCAATATCGTAGGCAAACCGCTGGCGAATATGCTTATTCAAAAGGCCCCTACCGGCAACGCAACTGTAACTGTCTGCCATACAAGAACTAAAGATATCGCCGCTCATACCAAACGAGCGGATATCGTTATCGCAGCGGCCGGTCGGCCTAATACCATCACGGCTGATATGCTAAAGCCGGGGGCGGTGGTTATCGATGTCGGCGTAAATCGAATTGAAGATGCAACGAAAAAAGCAGGGTTCAGGCTCGTTGGCGATGTGGATTTCGAAGGGTGCAGCAAGGTCGCATCGCTCATAACTCCTGTGCCGGGCGGGGTTGGACCAATGACGATTACGATGTTATTATATAATACCGTGGATAGCGCCAAAACGGCCGCGGGTGTTTAATTCAGATTACACCGATTTACGTTTAACGGATAATTGACATGAAAAACAGAGATGTATTCCAGGTCAATGAGAAGTACCATCAATGGCTGACACAAATGGGGCTGATGTCATTTGAGCAATTGATGTTTAACGATATCGGCTGCAAAATAGACAATAGAGTCCGGCGTATAGAAGGCTGCGGCAAAGTGGTCTATCTGAAGCGGCAATTCAACACTTCAATATATAAATCAATTGAAAAGTATTTGCAGGGGCAATACCCTCACTCAAAGGGATTTAACGAATATACCCACATTCGCTTTTTACAACAGGCTCAAATGCCGGTAATGGATCCTATCGCAACAGGTGAGCGCCGAAAATTAGGTTTTCCACGCTGCGGCTTTATTTTGGTGGAGGAAGTAAAAGGGGTTTTGCTGGACAAGTGTTTGAACGAACTCAGCATAGAGGCCCAAAAGACGGCACTGCTGCAGGCGTTCGGCCGATTATTAGCCAGATTGCATCAAAATGGATTTTATGCCTCTTTGCGTTTTAAGGACATTATCGTAACGGATGTAAATGAATCATCATTAGTAATGATTGATCGAGAGACTCGAAGAATATATCCTCGTTATTACCAAAAGATAAAAGCTAAAATATCATTAAATAAGTCATTGCATAGAATAAAAAGAACCTTCCGCGCATTTGATGATCATTATATGAACATAATATTAGAGGCTTACAAATCCGTGTCGTTACCCGGCCGCGACGAAGCCGTAAATCGGTAATGTTGACACTGCTCGTTTCGGTTACGTATTTTCGGTATGGTAAATTCAGCGCAAGTTTTCACCCTCATTTTTGAGCTAAAAATGGGGATTTTTCGCAAAAACATACCACCGTTGCAGGTTCTGTTTTTTAACGTAAATAAAAGACTTATGAACGTTTTTTAATACACAACATTCCGACTGACAAATACTTATGACAAATTTGCTAAAAATGAAGAATTTTGCAAAAAATTCGCTTCGATTCGATGAAAAATTGAAAAAAATGGTGAGAAAAGTATATCAAAATGAAGCGTTTTCTATAGAGATTAGGGGTCTTTAATAGTCTACTTTTGACGTAATCTGACGATTTTTGACTCAGATTGCGCACCCCATATGATTTCTTTTAAGAATCGTCAATTTAATATGCCGGCAAGTCTGGCAACATTCATATTGGTGTCTGCAACCGTTTAAAGAAATCATACGGGGCGGGCAGAGGGCACAGAGATTGCTTTAAGACAGGCTTGATGAATCAAGCCAAAAAATTTCAAAATAATCACTCCCTAAGCGACC
The DNA here is from genome assembly GCA_001825665.1 of Planctomycetes bacterium GWF2_41_51. GTDB lineage: Bacteria > Planctomycetota > Phycisphaerae > Sedimentisphaerales > UBA12454 > UBA12454. The sequence continues at coordinate 4,999 of MHXZ01000006.1, forward strand.
CATTCGACTTTCGCTCAGGGCATGGCTTTGTCCGTGATTATATTTTGAAATTTGTTTGCCTAAAAGGCTTTGTCTTAAGCAATACCGGTTCATACACGATGCGATCTCAGGTTCCTCCGTCGTTGTCCTGTCCCGCTAAAAACTACGCAGGAAGAAAACTATGGAGGACAGGTCGCTTCGAGATTTTGTGGTAATAAAAGTTAATCCGCCATCGCCAAGAAATATATCAACAAGAAATATATCAATAAAGTGCAGCAATGGCGAGATCTCCGTTGCACTACGAAAAAATTCTTGCTTTATAGAAAAAAGAAGATAGAATTACAATAGTATATAGAACTCAGAACTCAGGACGCAGAATTAAACGGCAGCGAGGAAGCGGCAACAAGATCCTTCGACAGGCTCAGGACAGAGTTTTGAGTTGTGGAACCAGCGAAGGCCAAAAAATTTCAAGGAATGAAAAATAAAAATCAGGAGATTGGCAAATTGAAAAATCCTTCTTGGTGAATAATAGGAATATTTTATGACTTTTATACAAACAATTGGCTTGTCATTAATTGGAACTACCATTCTGTCTCCAATAATAGTATTTCTTTTACGTGAATGGATTTCTACCAGAATTAAGAATTCAATTGAACATGAATATAAAGTCAAACAAGAACATCTAAAAGCGGAATTAGAAGGAAAATTAGAAGGATTACGATCAGGATACAAAAAATTTCTTGACGAAAACCAAATAAAATTCTCACGGCTACATAATGATCAGGCTGAGGTAATTAAGACATTATATCAATACCTAGTACAAATGGAACGTGCGGCATTGAATAAGATGAGTGATTTCTGGAACAAAATTAGTGCAGACGAAAAGCAGAAAAACAATTGGTCAGAAATTAATCGAAAACAGATGTCAATGGCGTATTTGAATTTTAAAAATTATTATGAAGAAAACAAAATTCTTTTACCGGAAAAAATATGCCAAAATATTGAACAACTAATGGGCTTAGCTGCTAAAGCATCACTCAAATATGAATTAGGGGCTGAAGGAATAATAGTGGGTACCGGTGACAATAGCATTGATATAATGAAGGAAGATGCTTTGAGGACTATGACTATAGAGTTCAAGCCATTACGTAAAGAACTGGAAAATTGTTTTAGAATAATTCGGGGAATTGAAAAAGTTTAAGAAATATTTATAAGAAGAACAGGAATAAAAAATGTATAACCGAGAAAAAGAATTTAAAGAAAAATTCGATATTGCGGCAAAACATTTAGGTGTTAAGCCTGAACAAGTCATATCTATGAAAAGGCGTGACACAGTTATGTCATATAGCCAGTATAATGATTTAGTTCAATCATTAGAAAGAGAAGCAGGATTGCAATATACTGAAATCAAGGACGGTTTACAGGGAAAAGGCTATTTACTAACGAATCACAAAGGCAAAATCATCATTGTTGAACATGAAACTGGCTTAGAAATTTTATATATTGCAGGTTCTATTGCATCACTTCTCGGCCTGATACCTTTGGTACTTCAATCATGGCGAAGTATTCGTGGTCATTTTTCAAAAAGAAATGATTTTGACAATGATATTGAAATTCGCCGTTTAGAAAATGGCCATTTACGAGAAGAACACGCCCATAGAATGTTTGAGGATTTTGGTACATTATCGTCAATTTCAACATTGCTTGAAAATGAAATAAAACGATTAATGGAAGATGTAAAAAATTTAAACAGTCGTGTTGATAAAATTGAGAAACAGCTTGCAGTTAAAAAGAAAAAGGCTTCGAAAAAATAACAGCATGGTAAAGGGACGAGAAATATTCGACATTGTCAAATTGGGGCAATTAAAGCGTGAGATAAATTTTAAAAATATTTTGCAATGGAACTCAAAAATCTTCAAAGTAAATTCCATACGTGAAATATATAATATACCAAATTTTCAAAACCCAATCGGTTGGCAATATCTGCAAGATGATATTGTTCGAACAGCAATCAAACACAATGGCGACACAATCACAGTAGCAATTACCGAATATGAACTGGAAGATAATTTTTATATGCGCAGGGTTGCTAAAAGATTGACGGTTATTTCTTTATATGAGATTGGTGATATTCTACAGAATTACAATATTCCTATTGAAAATTTTATAATTAAAAATATTTACGAAATGGCAGTATTAACGCATCTTTACCCAAATCTACCCAACACAAGGGATGAAATTCCAAATATCATACACGATGAAACCCGTGGATGTTTATTTGATATGAACGGCAAAAAGATCGATATAATCCATTCAACAGGCAAATTAATAATATGTCCACAATGCGCGGCTTTGCTTCAACAAAAAGATTTGCCACAAAATTTTGTTTATAATTTAACATCTGAAATTAAAAAGATTCGAAAACAACTTTTTTATCGCATTTCTGATTTCATAAAAAAGCATCCTTTATGGTCGATTGTTATCGGCATAACAACACAACTCTTAATAGGAACAATTGCAGGATTACTCGCCAATTATTTTTTCTATGGATTCGATAAATAGAAATCCGCGTGGGCTGAAGCCCACTCTACAAGTTTATATAAAAGACTATGGAGGGAAAGGGAAAACTGCCGCCTGTTTGCCGTCAGGAGAAATGGCACAGTATAGTCTCTTAAGCTAAGAGAGGGTTTAATGGGTTCTTCCCCAT
>MHXZ01000007.1 GCA_001825665.1 Planctomycetes bacterium GWF2_41_51
CACAACGATTTACGAAGGCACAAGCCAGTTGCAGGTTGTCGCGGCAGTTCGCGGCGTTTGCAGCGGTACATGTGAAAAATATATCGCGGAACTTGCGGCCGGTCATTACGAACCGCAGGTTCAGGATTTGCTTGCGATTCTTAAAGAGAATACCGAGCTTATGCTCAAAGCCATTGCTTTCGTAAAAGAGAAAGGTGTTGAGTATATGGACCTGCACGGCAGGGAACTTGTCGATGTTGCGATTTGTATTATCTGCGGATATTTGTTCTGCAGCCAGGCAAGCAGCAAAATAGATATGGAAGTCGAAACTGCTCCCGGCGATAATGGGCAAAACAAAATCAGTATGAAAAAACGCAAGGAACTGGTTGCCCGCAGATATATAACTAAAAACGCTTCACTGATTAAATCGCTTATCGATATGGTTCTCAGTGGCAATGTATCTTCGCTCGAAGAATACGAAGCCCTTGCCGGACCGGTTCCGACGGAGAAATAATGGTTAAAGCTGTAATATTCGATTTTGACGGAGTCATTTCGGACTCTGAGCCGAGCCATTTTATCGCAACGAACAAAGTACTTGAGCAGTTTGGCATTACAATTGATCGAAACGATTATTATTCGCAGTTCCTCGGCTATACAGATACTCAGATGTTCGAAGCGATTAAGAAATCTTTCAATACGGATTTTCATAACATTTTGATACAAACGCTGATTGAGCAGAAAGCGTTTTTCTTCGAGGAGATTATCCGTCAGGCTGACCATTTGATAAAGGGTATTCCGCAGTTTATAAAAATGCTTAAAACCGCCGGCATAAAAATCGGCATTTACTCCGGCGCTTCGCGTGATGACATAGAATTGATGCTTGAAAATTCCGGATTTGCCGATTATTTTGATGTGATTGTTACCGCCGAAGATGTCGAAAAGGGCAAACCCGACCCGCAGGGCTATCTTATGGCAATGCAGAATATAAATAAAAAATTTAATTCTCAGATCCTCCCCAATGAATGCGTTGTCATCGAGGATTCTCATTGGGGAATTTCCGCCGCCAAAAATGCCGGAATGAGAATCATCGGCGTTACAAACAGTTATCCTGCCAATGAATTGGAAGATGCTGATTTGATAATTAATTCTGTAAGTGAACTGACAATTGCAGATTTAAATAAGCTTTGTTAGATAGTTTTTTATGGCAGAATTGTAAGAGAGTTTCTGTTTTTATCAATCCACTGGCATTTTCTTTGAATCATCTTCAAAAAATCAGAGCCTGAAAAATTCGAGAATGATCCCGTCGCAGCTATAGGAAGCACAGCTTCTGCAATCAAAGTTTCAATCATCAAATCCGGAAGTGCCTTCAATTGTAATTCTTCGAGTTTATTATTGTAACTGCAGCCGTAAATAAAACTGTTGAATCTAACTTGGTCAAGATAATCCGGCCATTCAGCAGGGTCAGGTCTGCCTGCGACGATGGAAAACTGAAGAGCGCCATTGGCGATGTCGGTAATAACTTGCGCGAAATTTAAAGAATCGAAGTCAAGTACCGCTGAAATTTTGCCGTTTGCGAACAACATATTGCCGGGGTGCCAGTCGCCGTGCACAATCCTGCATGGCCATTCATCGAAACCAAACTGATTTACATTTGTACTCGAAATATTGTACATAGTCATCAGAGATGAGGCAATTTTGTGTGTGCCGCCGTGATTATCAGAACTTATTTTTTTCAAATGTGCTCTTACAGAGCGGCTGTCATGGAAGCTGCCCCTGCATGATATTGGTTTTGAAGCATAATCTTTCAAATAATTATGAAATTTTGCGAGGATTAAACCAGCGTTTTCAACAGATTCATTTCTACCGTCAAATCTTGCGCCGGTTACGAACTCGAAAAGCTCATAGATATGATTTTCGATTTCAAGATAAGTGCTTTTGCTGTCGCGAGTTGCTATCAGTTTTGAAACCGGAAAATGTTTTTCTTTTAAAATATTTTGAACAGAATGCGCAAGTTCGATACGAGCGAGGCCGTCTTTGCCCCTTGTGCGCCTTTTAATAAGATACCTGCCTTTATCAGAAAAAATCACTTGTTTTGGAGATTTTTTGCTGCCGGCGATTAAAGGTTTGATTTGCTGAATGATGCCGATGTCATAATGGCTTAAAACAAGCGCAAGTTCCTGTGATGTAAAATGAGCGCCGCCTTTAGGCATATTATCCTCAACTACTTAGATGCAAAAAGGAAGATGACGAGCAAAACCAGAACTGCAATTACAGAACTAAGAATCACTATCAACACTTTGTATCTGCTGACCATATCTTGCTGGTCGAATATTTCTTCAGTTTCTATCGATTGGCCATCCTGAAGCTGCTGGAGGTCTGAAATGTTGAATTTTCGTCTCGCTCTAAGAGGCGGTTCGCCCCTGCGAATGTTTTCAAGGTCTGTTAACAGCTCTTCAGCGGAAGCGTACCTGTCTTCCTTCTTTTTGGCGAGCATCATTTCAATTACTTCCGATGCGCCCGCTGAAAGGGTGGTATTAATATGGTCAGGCGGGACAAGAGGCTCTTTTAAGTGTTTTCTCATAACTTCTGATGGGGTCGTGGCTTCGAAGGGGACGCGGCCTGTTACCATGTGGTAAAAAGTTGCGCCTAACGAATAAATGTCGCATCGGCCGTCAATGTCGATTTCGCCTCTGATTTGCTCAGGTGAAATATAATAGGGTGTCCCAAATGCTTTGCCGGCTTCGCTTTTTGCTAATTCTATATCCGAGGCATCGCGAGCCAAACCAAGGTCTGCCAGTTTTACTATCCCAGCGCTGTTAATCATTATGTTCTTTGGTTTTACGTCACGGTGAATCAAGCCTCTGTTGTGTGCGTGTGCGAGGGCGCTTGCGACCTGAGTTGTAATTGCGATTGCTTCCTGTTCGGGGAAGATTTTACCTTTGGCGAGGTCTTCATAAAGGGTCTTACCCTCGACATATTCCATAACGAAATAATGGTATCCACCCGCTTCACCAACGTCATAAGCTCCGACGATATTGTTATGATTTAATTTCGCAGCGGCCTTACCCTCTTTGTAGAAACGTTTTACGTAATCGGGATTTTCGCTGAACCTGCGCGGTAATATCTTTACGGCTACAATGCGGTCAAGGCTTATCTGCTTGCCTTTGTAAACGATAGCCATTGCACCGGCGCCGAGTTTGCCGAGGATTTTATAGCCGGGGATCTGTTCGGCGGCGTCTTTGCCTTCTTTTGTGCTTTCTTTGGAGACTTGCTTTAACCTTTTGGCCTGATTAGGGGTTATGAAACGATTCGATATCAAAAGCTGCTCGAGGGTGGCTGGATTTTCCTTGGCCCTGTCCTTGAGCTGCTTTTTACAGTAGGCAAGTTCTTCTTCAGTGCAATAGCCCTGATCGAGTACCATCTTGCCAAAAATTGAATCGTAATTCGTTTCGCTCATAGTTTTTTACGCCCCCAAGATAAAACCTGTGGGGCTTATGGATTAATTATAACAATCTTTTGGGCCGACTATCGACCGATATAAATCTTTGTCAAAGAAAAATTGACGTAAATCCGTACATAAATGACACTTACCTGAATATAATCGGCGTTTTTCGTAACCTTGATTAATTGCTTTTTCGAGAAGTCCGGCGGGGCCTTCGTTGAATAATACGTCTAAAACATCCATTTTGCTCGGTTCAAATGTCCGCCAAATCTCTTCAAGCGGCTTTTTTGTGATATTTCCAATGATAATTCCGCTGCAAGTTCCACTGAAAACATTGCCGTAAGGGTCGATATGTACGCCTTTGGCCGAAAGAAATGAACCGCTACAATCTTTTTTAGAAATTTCAGCAAGTTCTTTATTTGCAAAAACTTCTGATAATCTTCCTGCTGCCTGGCCGTTGAATCTGCACGGATGTTTTTTAATCGATTCTGTGAAAAGTTTCATTTTTTCATCTTCCGTGAGATTCATTACATTTAAATCCTTTTCCATATAATCCTGCCAGCGAACCATAACTCTTTTGCTACCAAGTATTTCGGAAGCAGTATCCGCGAGCAGCTTTACTTTTCGATATTCCACAAATTCGGCGTGGAACGGGTCGTAACTGATTTTCAACTTATTGACATTGTGCGAATCGAGGAATTTAACTCTTTCCATCACAACATCTTGCGAATCAGCCCAAAACGCATTAGTTTCAATCATATCAACCGAACCTAAGCCGAGTTTTTCCGCTTTTCCAAGCAGTTCGACAAGATGCGGCCAATATAAAAATGGTTCGCCGCCTGTAATATGAATTTTGGCGGACGAGCCGGCTAAAACTATCAAACTTTTCCAAGCGGCAAGCGCATTATCAACGCTTAACAGACCGCCTTTATTCGGGTTACATCGATAGTAGCAAAAATCACAAGCAGCAGGGCACTTGTAAGTAAGCAAAATACCAGCGGATGTCCAGAGTTTGAATTTGGGCTTATCCGGGCTTACAGTCTGGTTATACAGATTATCAGCAAGTTCGAACATACGAATAGTTTACGCTGAAATTTTCCAGATGTCGGAGGGCAAAATATAAAATGATAAAAAATATGAAAATAATTGCAAAAAAAATATAAAAGCCTGCTGCCCACCGAAGCTATATATTATAGGACAACAGGTATTATATTACAACGTTGTCTGGAAAGTGCAACTACATAATGTAAAAAAAAATAATTTCTTCGATATATGGTAGTTTTAGTTATAGGGCGTTGTAAGTTCTTTTTAATAAAGGTTTAAAGAAACAGGGTGTTTTGTTCCGATATTAAAAATATAAAATAACGCAACTAATTCGGAGATTAAAAATGAGTAAACGGGAAATAATCGACTTCATCTGTCAGATAAATAAGGGCGCAAAACCTGAATTTCTTGCCCGTTTTTCAGTTACCGAATTAACCCAATATTTAGACCATCTAATGGAAATAGATGTCCGGGAACTTGAAACAGCAGACGCATAAAAAATCACTTCTCTTTCTCTCACTAATTCAATTATTTTTGATTTAAAAATCTCCCACTTTGCTAAATGCAAACGCAAAAATTCAATAATTTTGCGTCCCACAGGGACTCCGTCTTGTGCCGCAAGGGCACAAGACTGCGCAAGTTTTTACCTTCGTTTTTGAGCTAAAAATGGGGTTTTTGTCTCAGAAAAATACCACTTCTTTCTGTGTCCATTTTCAACGTATATAAAGGACTTATGAGCGATTCCAAAATAATAACTATCGGTATATAAAAGAGTTGAGACGAATTTGATAAAAATGAACAATTTTGCAAAAATTTGATTCGATTTCGATGAAAAATTGAAAAAAATGGTATGAAAAGTATATCAAAATGAAGCGTTTTATATAGAGGTTAAGGGTCTTTTAATATATAAATAGACAAATAAAAAAGGCCGGAGAAAAATTCCGGCCTTTACACGTCCACCACAAAGACAGAAGTAATTTTATTCCAATTCTTCTATCGCATTTCGGAAATTCAAAAATTCTTCTTCTGTCATCGAGTTTCTAATTTCTTCATCGTTCTGCCAAAGATCGTCAAGCCAATTAACTAACATTTCAATATCGACTGGTTCGGGTTCTGCAATCATCATTTGTTCAGATTCCAATTCCATAAATCCCATCATCATTTGCTGCTGGCATTCGTAAGGCGTATCTTCAAAGTATGCGCCACTGCCGCCGATGCCTTGCCAATCAGAAGGAGTAAGCCAGTAAGAACAGAAGACAGCGAAATCTTCAAAATCAATATTGCCATCTTCAACATAAACGGCATAATCAAGAAAATTAATAAAACCATCCTGCGTTTGGTTTTCGCCAGTAAGGTCATAAGGTTGAAATTCGTCGGCGCCAATATCGACACAACCGTTTATTATGCGATCTTCGCCGTCAATGTCTGTTTCGGTTGAGGTTGTGAACAATTGATTGCCTGCGTCGATACAGTTTGATTCAGCAATCAAATGATAATCATCGTTTACAGAGTCAACAAATTGTGGATTATCGGGTATATTGCCTGTTCCATTATAACCATCCTGCACGCAGTTATAATTTACTTTGGTAAATGAATTCCACGAATCATCAAACTGTTCACAGGAACTATTATTCCAATAAATGATATTGGAATTTATGTTTGGATCGCCAGAGCCGCTAAAGCCATAAGAATTATTGGACACGATGGTGTTGTTGCGGATTTCTGCAAAGCTATCTGTATAAACGCCTGAATCCTGATTTTTGAATATCCAATTATTTAAGACATTAACATTGGTTACCTCCCAACCAATATAAACTCCATAACCATTATTTTGGCTTATTTCACATCGTTCAACAATTAATTCAGCGTAGGCGGCTATTCCGCTGTCCCCTTGAGTGCCGCTTATAATACTATCTTTAATGTTTCCACTGCCATAATTTAATTGAATGGCGGGCTTCCACCATCCTGTGTTTTCGGAAATGGTGCATTTGTCAACGTTTATGTTACCGAACGAATCAATAGCTTTACCGCAATGATCTATAATCGTATTCGTTATATTAGCTTCAGTGTTTGAATTAACGCCTACACCTGGGCTGCAATTTCTGATTGTGCATTGATCGATGTTTACTTTTGTATTTGCATTCCATGACATTACCCCATCGGACGAATTATAATTAACAAACGTATTAAAAATATTTGTATGTGAGCCATTGTCGCAATATATGCCCTTTACATTATCAGTTATAACGCAATTTTGAATTGTCGGAGAATCGGCATCGCAGAGAATTCCATACGATGCTCCTTTTTTGATGGTGAAGCCATCAATTGTGCAGTTGGCGGCGGTAACAACGTTATAAATGTCTCTATCATTATCGATGTCAGGGTCACCTGAAAGAACGCTTGTAAAATTCGAGTCGGCAAGGTTTCTCTGGTCGGGACTGGTTTCACACCCAGCAAAATGGCCGTAGATGTTTATGGAGTTGATTAATTGGAAAGTTGCGGAAGTATCTTGAGGGTCATCTGTAGGATAATATGTTCCGGCAGCAACGAAGATTTTATCTGCGCAGCCGTGATTGCCAGCGAGGACGTTTGTAAACGCATCCTGTAAATTATCGTAAGCAGTGTCCCAAGTTCTGCCATTGCCATTTGGTTCGGCGTCATCGTCAACGAAAACAGTATCATACGTACAACAGATGTTTGTATATTCGGTTGCTGTTTTTATGAGATTGCCGCCGCTGTAGATTTTTACGGTGTTTGTAAGCGTAGTACCCTGCGGGCAATCTTCGCGAACTTTTACTTTCACCGAATGAAAGCCAACAACGCCGAGGCCGCGAATGTTTACATCGCCTATTTCCCATGTAACGGTTTTTGTGATATCGTTGTAGTCGTAAGTGTTGGGTTCTGCACTGACGAAATCCACTCCTGATTTTGGGAGAAAATCAACTATACAAATTTCATTTACCTCTATAGGATTGGGATTCCAGGGATTGCCCATGATGCTGTAATCAATTGTGTAATTAATATCGCTTTCGATTGTTGGAGTGGAGGTAACAACGCAATCTCCATCATTGACATCATCGTATTTGTTAATGTTAATTTCAATGCCTTCGGGCAATGGCGGAATAGGAGTTGCATATTGTACAGGGCCGGTACCGAACATTGCAGCTAACGTTATTGATTTAGTCTGACCGGGCGCAAGAGTGCCTAAATCCCAACCCATAGACCCGGCAACAGCATAAGTATCATAAATATTAGGGTCGTCATTAAGGTTGCAATTTCGAATTCTATAAGTTGTGTAACCCGGGGTTTCATCGCCGCCGGAACCAGTGTCATATATACCACTATCTATCCAAGTAGGTTCAAGGGTACTGCAAAAACATTCCCATTCAATATAGTTTGGGTCGGTACCGTTTGTCCATTGTGTACTGACATATTTGAATGCAATTGGCGAATTTGGATTGCAGGGATCATAACTGCCATCAAGCAGTCCGGGAATAAGAGCATTGGAATAGGTACAATTGTACATACCTGCGTACCAGCCGGTAAGCATTTGATAAAATTTCACGCCGGTTATATTATTTGATGTGGTATTTTTTATATTGTACGACTGAATCAAAATATAACGTTCACTTCGCGCATAGGGCACATCTGAACCGGAATAGCTTTGGGGATAAAAAGGCATAGCAACATAACCGTCTTCCCCCAGGTCAATTAACTTGTAGTCTATCATTACTTGGATATTTGGATCATGAATGATTGACTGTGCAGTAAGCCTCGGTGTTGAGTCAGGCCAAGAGTCTGGAACAAAACGTGTATCTGGATTCCAATAAGGATATGAAAAATGCGATTCCAGCCAATTAGAATGATTGTTATGAATTCCATTATATGTTATTGCTGCTGCCCATTCTCCACTAAGCATTTCTTCGCCGTACCAAAGCCAACCGTCTGAGTATCCTGATGGATAAAAGCCAAACTGAACGGCATAGTCAGGCTGATTTGGATTGAAAGCGCTTGAATTGAGAAAAAAAGATTCATGAGCTGCATGTAAAGCAGATGCATTCATTAACAAACTGAATAGACAAATTAGAGATAGTCTTATAATGTTTTTTCCCGTAGACATATTCTTTCCTCCTGAATATTGCACATTCATTTAAATTGACTGAATTGTGTATTAACCTCTAAATTTTCCCAAGCCCATAAGACCTAATAGCAGAAATGATAATGTGACAGGTTCAGGAACTATGTGTAAGACAACTTGAGAACCTGCAGTACCAGGCATAGGCAGAGTATTATTGCGGGACCAAATGGTAAAAGGTGAATTAGTTGCATCATCCCAATTTCCAGTTATGAGCCAGCCATTCATTGGATTGCCATTTTTAGGAGCAACGTTAAAATTTGTAGCGTAAATATGTGCAATAGCAGTATTCTCCATTATGCCCAAAGAACCACTTATGTTGCCACCAAAAATATATGCAATACTATGACCAATCAGTTGCAAAGAACCAACCGAGCCACCAGAAATTGTTATGTTACTTGTGTTTTGTGCGGAGATAACCCAAGAAACATTCCCATCTTGCATATTAAATGAGCTTGAATCATAAGTCCAAACGGATTCAGCGATGCCACCAAGCAGTGAAACGGTTGTCTGATCTGGTGGGGTATCATAAATATTTACTCTTCCATATTCGCCGGATGAAATGGTTGTATCATTATAGATGTCAATAGCAATTGGTGTTGCGTTAGTGCATAGTGGCAGAAATGCCAAAGATACGATTAAAAATCCTACTCCCGTTTTCATAATCTTCAACTCCTTATCCAAATTTTTAATAAACCAATTTGCTGTGATACAAATTCGTCCATTTAACCTACCGAAAATTATATCATAACATCTCACATAAAAGCAATAGAAATTATTTAATTTTTTAAAATATTTTTTTTATAAGTTCTTTGTACATAGTATCTTACGTTGCGAAAGGTACATTAAAAAAGCACCGTCGCAAATCACGCCTACAGCGGCTCGCAAAAGCCGACCAAGAACGCGAAAAGCAAACGGTGCTCTTTTCACACATACGGAAGTACGTATAAACAAAGAGCACCGAGCCTTTCATACAATTCTTGGTACTTTTCACAGTCGATAAACTATGAATTTGCGATTTCTGTAGAACGTATGAAATCTCAGTGATTTCGTATTATTTATTCAGTTGTATTTTTTTATAAAGAGCAAACTGTTTAAATCATATTACCAATAAGGACAATTCAAATGCAAGAGAAAATATCCGAAAAATTAGCCATTAAGACCAAGAGAAAAGCAAACAATATAAACATTTTAAATCTATAATAACTTAATATATATAAATCTGGTATTTTCCGAAATTATGCTCACCTCATTATACGCCGAAATACATAATAATAATTGATCACTTGACTTATTATCACGCCAGAGTCAATCGATTTGATTCGACTATTTTTCGCGTTTTTTTTGCGAAACACTAATTAATGGATTTACAGTCATGCTGTTTTTGTATGTTGCAAAAAGCCCTGTCAGGCGATTTCGAACAGCATAACTGTTTATAAAAAGCCGAAGCGTATTCGGCGGTCAATAAATTTAAAGCAATTTAAAGGAACACATTATGTCAAACGCTGCAATTCAAAATGAACAGACCAAAGTTCTGCAGGACAAGGAAGGCAAATATCTCACGTTCGCACTTGGAAGCGAAGAATACGGTCTTGAAATATTGAAAGTCCGTGAGATTATAGGTTATATGGATATAACGGCAGTTCCGCAGACACCATCGTACGTAAAGGGTGTAATCAATCTGCGCGGACAGGTTATTCCGGTTATCGATTTACGGTCGAAGTTCGGTATGGAAACCGCAAAGGTAACAGAAGAGACCTGCATCATCGTTGTCGAAATTCGTCAAAACGGTAAAAAATTCAGCACAGGCATCGTGGTTGACCATGTACAGGAAGTGCTCGATATCGACGGCGAAAACATCGAAGAATCACCTCAGTTCGGCTCATCAGTCAATACAGATTTTATACTCGGTATGGGCAAAGTGGGCGAATCTGTAAAAATTCTGCTCGATATAGATAAAGTACTCGGTAACTGTGAATTTGAAAAAATAACGCAAGAACAGTAAGTTTGATACACTTACAATATTTTAAAATTTTAAGGGGAATAAAAATGTTTAAGAATATGAAATTAGGAACCAAGCTGATTGGCGGATTTTTATGTGTAGCAGCTATCGCAGCGTTTATAGGATTGATGGGGTTTTCCGGTGTAAACACAATGAAAACACACGCTAATGAACTTGGAACAGAATGTATGCCGGCAGTAAGCAATCTGCTAATTATCGTAAACAATCTTGAAAAAATAAAAACCGCGCAGCGTACTTTGCTGGATCCGCATCTTGAATTAGACGTTCGCAAAAGACAATACGACAATATAGAAGCAGCACGAGCTGAATATAAGAAATCGTTCGATATTTATGAACCTATTCCCAAAAACAGTGAAGAAACAAAACTGTGGAATGAATTTGTAATAAGAGTTCAGGCATGGGCACAGGAAAATAATAAATTCAACGATGTATCCCGTGAAATGGAAAAAACCGGCGTACAAAATCCCGAAGGCTTGGGTGAGTTGCTGGAAAAAGCCGAAAGCGGTCATCACAAGCTGCTTAACAATATAGCACATTTGGTATATGATAAGACAGAATTTGCCGGTGGCGAGGATCACACTCAGTGCCATTTTGGAAAATGGGCCGCGACATTTAATATTGATAACAGTGAGATTATGGCGGCATTCAAACAAATGGCAGAGCCTCACAAAAAATTTCATGAATTGGTACACAAAACTAAAGAAGCGGTAAAAATCGGAAACAATGAAGGAGCAGTTTCATCATATAAAGAAATGACTCCGGTGATTGAACAATTGGCCAGCGGTTTTACGGTTATGCATAATGAAATTGATAAAACGAAAAAATTATATAACGCAATGTACACACAAGCAATGGGACCGTGCCGTGACAAACAAGAAGCAACAATAGAGACATTGGACCACCTTGTGAAAATCAATGAAGATAAAGCATTAACGGCAACAAATGACGCCAAAACCGCTGCTGCAAGAACATCGACAGTAACTATCGCATCATCGGTGATAGGTGTAATCGCAGCGATATTGCTGGGTATTATGCTTACGGCGGCAATTATAAAACCAATTAACAAGATAATTGCCGGTTTGACTGAAGGTTCTGAGCAGGTTGCATCGGCATCGGGTCAGGTATCGAGCGCTTCGCAATCTCTTGCTGAAGGAGCTACAGAGCAGGCAGCAGGTCTTGAGGAAACATCTTCAAGTCTTGAAGAAATGTCTTCTATGACAAAACAAAATGCTGACAACGCTCAACAGGCAAATACTCTGGCAGCAGAAGCTCGCAAAGCTGCAAATGAAGGCACTGAAGCGATGAACAGAATGAGCAGCGCGATTAAGGATATACAAAAATCATCTGATGAAACAGCAAAGATTATCAAAGTCATCGATGAAATAGCTTTCCAGACTAATCTACTTGCTCTCAATGCAGCAGTCGAAGCAGCTCGTGCAGGTGAAGCTGGTAAAGGTTTTGCAGTTGTAGCTGAAGAAGTACGCAATCTTGCTATGAGGTCAGCAGAAGCAGCGAAGAACACTGCCAATATGATTGAAGAATCTGTAAAGAATTCAAAGAACGGTGTTGATATTGCTACAGAAGTAGGCAAAGTTCTTGAAGAGATAGTACAGGGCATCGGCAAGACAACTGACCTGGTTGGTGAAATAGCCGCTGCTTCATCTGAACAGGCACAGGGAATTGATCAGGTCAATACCGCTGTAGCGCAGATGGATAAAGTAACGCAACAGAACGCAGCGAATGCTGAGGAATCGGCGAGCGCATCAGAAGAGTTGAGCGCACAGGCAGAACAGATGAACAGCATAGTACAAGAGCTGGTAAATCTTGTCGGCGGAGCTTCGGTAAATAATCAGCAGAGCAACTTCAGAGAGAAAGCTCACCAGTCAGCATTAAAGCAGACACATAAATTGACAAGTTTTGACCATACGATTCATCATATAGCCAGCGGCACAGGCAAAAAGGCAGAAACAAAAGTTTCAGCAAAAGCCAAAACCGCAAAGGCTGCTATTCCGATGGATGACAATAAAAGTGATGGATTGAAGGATTTTAACAGCTAACCGAAGGCTGAAACAATTAAATATTACATTCAACTTCCAGGCGGGTTTAACCACTCGCCTGGATTTTTTTTTGAACGAGTTCAACTAAATTAAAGAGTTTGGATAATGAGCCAAAAGGCGCCGAGAATTCCGACGGTCAGGGCGATACTGAGCAAAAAGCCCCAAGTGTCTTCCCTGTTCCATTTGCAGAATTCCCAATTCGAGTTCGGAAAAAGTTTCAAATGGTCGAAACGCGAAGGGTTGGCGTAACTTTTTTCGAGTTCGGCTTTATCCAAAGCGGGGTCTGCTATGACTTTTGTTTTCATTTTTACGTAGAAGCGGGCGATGTTTTCGTCGAGGCCTTTGTTTTTGGTAATCAGACTTATCGGTATAAGAATGAGGAACGGCAGGAAAATATCAACGAGGTATCTTATGGTAAGCAGATGCGAGGGCTTCATATTCTGAAGGTCGAGGCCAATTACTTTTGCAATGACGAGTTCGGTATTGATTCTGCCGATGCCTGCCATTGGTGAATTTGGGTCGTCAGGATTGCTGCGGGCGACTTTCTCGAAGAAAATACTTCTTGCGGGAAGGATAAGTTCTTTCCTGATTTTTTTGCCAGTTTCGGGAGCGAGGCCGAGTTCGACATCCTTTTCGGTTGCGGGAGCGTTCTGTACGACCATCAATTCATTTGTCTGCTGTGTGAGCCATATCGATTGATTAATCGGGGCGAACCTGGGCAGCAGGCCGGGGAGAATCGCGAATAACAACGCGCAAATAATAACCTGTATATAAACGGCTTTGAGGGTCAGACGTTTCCAGAAGAGCAGGAGCATGACAGGTGCGCCGAAAATGACGTTGAGCGAGGGAAGCATTTTAAGTATTTCGAGGATTCCACCGCTTGCCACTGCGACGTAAACGGAAAGTAAAAGTATGCCTGCAATTGAAACACGAGAGACGTTTACGTAATGATGCTCTGATTTGTTTTGTGCGAAAGGTTTGTAAAGGTGGCGCACAAAAAGCGCGGAGAGATAAACTGAAACGCCTGCAACGGTTGACATATTTGCGGCGAGAATGCCGGCAATCATAATTCCGCGAAGGCCGGGGCCGAGAAGATTATTGCTCATGACACCCCAAGCTGTATCGGGGTCTGAAACTGAACCGCTGAAGAGGGCGAAAGCGAGCAGGCCGCACATCGCCCAGAGGATTGTTAAAACTCGTTTCATATATGAGCCGCTGATGTTTCCGGTTCTGGCGGTGAGTTCGTCTTTTGCGGAACCGTTGTTTGCCATATTGCCCTGATGGCCGGTGATGCCTATGACGTAGTTTGCAATCATGTAAGCGGCGATAGACCAAATTGTGAACTCTGTGAGGCCTGAGCCGAAAAGGTATAGCATGTGCTCGGGCATTTTTGCGGAGAAGCCGTCCCAACCGCCGAGTTTAACCAGCGCAATTGGAATCATCATTCCAGAAAAGATGAGAATCAAAATACCCTGGAGCATATTGTTCCAGACAGCGGCCTGGAGACCGCCCATAATTACGTACGCACCCATTGAGCCGATGTAAATGGCATAGAACCACCATGTTTTTGTATGTGAGACGTACGCGCCAATCTGGTCTTTTTTGTACATACTGTCGAGGGTTTTATATCTTTCTATTTTTTCCGGCTCGAGCTGTTTGGCTTTGTAGAGGCTGTTGAGAGAACGGTACTCCGCGAACATAGCAACGTGCTGTTTTTCTTCGAGGGTAAGTTTTGATTCTGACTTAGGGGTCATCGCCTGGAAAGTACGAAGCGAGATTTTATTTGCGATGCCGATGTTGATGACGCTTAGCCAGATTCCGACAACGGCGTAGATGCTGGCGAGGAATTTACTTCTGAAACGCTCTTCGAAAAGTTCGGCCATTGTAACGAGACGGACACGCCTGAACCAGCCCGCGAGGAACCAATAGTAAGGGCCTGTGAGGATTGGAGCGAGCAGGAGCCAGACACCGCCGAGACCTTTGCTGAAAGCAGCGGCAGCGGTATTAACGGCCTGACCGGCATCTGTGATGGTACTCATATTGAGAAAGAACTGGAAGAGTTTGCCAACGCCTCGGCCTGCGAGAAAGAAATCTTCCTGATTCTTTACTTTTCCAGTGCTGCGTTTGCCGATGTATGTGATAAGAACGAGGTATGCAACGATAATCAAAATATCTATTATATTGAAACCAATGATATTCATCCTGATTCCCTTTCCTTTTGCAGCATAAGATGAAAATGCGTAAACCCCAAAATATATCAGGAAAGGCGATGTTAATCCACTTAAAACCGCGCAAAAAAATAAGTGATATTGCGCAAATAGCTGCGGATTGCTTGACTTTGTTGCTCGAAAAAAATAAAGTAGTATATCTAATGACACATCGTATATTTTTTTTTAGGAGATGTTATGAAGAAAAGGACAGCATACTCAATCGGTATCATAGTTTTATTCATTATTAACATTTCAGTATTTGCTCTCGATGCGCCACAAAAGCTGATGGTTCCGCCTTTGGCATTGGATGATACGAGCATTACGGTGATATGGGAAAAGCCGAACGATTATTCTGATGTTGTCAGCTATAATGTTTATATAGAGGGGTCGCTGGCGGGCAATACGAAAAAACTTTTCTACAACGCAACAGACCTGAACGCCGGAACGCCATATTCGTTTTATGTTACGGCAGTTGATGCATCAGGCAAAGAGTCGGCTGTGAGCAATAAAGTAATTCCATCGACGCTTGAAGAAGTGAAAGTTTTCGATATTACGAAATACGGCGCGGTCGGCGATTGCAATACAATGAATACAAAGGCGATTCAAAAAGCAATCGATGAATGCACAAAAGGCGGGAAGGTCTTGATTCCGGAAGGGACGTTTTTGAGCGGTGCGATATTTCTTAAAAGCGATATGACACTGCAAATCGACGGGACTTTGCGCGGAAGCGATAACGCGGCTGATTATCCTCTGACATGCAAGAGATTTCCATATTACGCATCGGGCAATAATTTTATGGGGTTGATTAACGCGTACACCGAAACATACGGCAGTCTTAAAAATGTTAAGATATGCGGTAAAGGAACAGTGAACGGCGGATCGGATGTTATCGGCTCTGTTGCGGGCCATAAGAATACGATACTCGGCAATAATCAGGTTGCGGCAAGCGAAGGCGATGACAGCGACAGAGCTGATATGATTGTCGTGAAAGGGGTCGATGGATTTTATATCGGCGGACTTACATTTGTTAATCCTGCGATGCATACGATTTTTATTACATATTCAAAAAATATTACGGTCAACGGCATTAATGTCAGCACTTATGATATTCATAACGCTGACGGAATCAACGTTTGCACATCTGATACGGCTTATATATTCGATTCAACAATTGATGCGGGTGATGACTGCTTTAATTTCAATGCGGGAGTAGGTGAGCCGGGGGTAAAAGAAAATTTCCCTGATAAAAATATAAGGATATTTAACTGCGTTGCGAAACGCGGGCACGGAGGAGTAGTATTCGGCAGTTTTACGGCGGCATGGTTCGAGAATTTCCTTGTTGAAGATTGCGTATTCGACGGAACGGACAGGGGGCTGCGATTTAAGACTGGTAAAAACCAGGGCGGCGGAGCAAGGAATATTGTTTGCAGAGACATCGAAATCAAGAATATCCTGAAAGAAGCGATATTTTTCGACAGTACCTATGGCGGCAGTTATCCATCTGGCGGGGCGGGGCAGTTTAAAGATATAACCATAAAAAATGTTACTTGCACAAATACGAAAAATTATGGAATCTATATAAATGGACTGCCGGAGAAACAGCATACGAATATCACGCTCAGTAATATCACAATTGACGGAGCAAAAAAGGGCGGGGCATATTTGAAGAACTGCAATAACTGCACGTTCGAGAATGTTGAGTTTAAAAACGTTCAGGCAAACTGGACTATAGATCCGAACTCGACAACAGAACTGGCGTTCAATAATTGCAATCCGAAACCATAAAAGGATATGATAATTCGTTATTGTTTTTTTGCTATTGCAGCGATATTCCTGATTCCAAATTCAGCATTCGGTTCAGAGATGATATTATTTTATGACAAACCCGCGACACAGTGGGTCGAAGCGATATCAATCGGCAACGGACGCATCGGCGCGATGATTTTCGGCGGAATTACTGAGGAATTGATTCAGTTCAATGAAGATACGTTCTGGACGCTTGGGCCTTATAATCCAGTCAATCCGGATGCGCTTGCGGCATTGCCAGCGGCGAGGAAACTTGTATTCGAGAATAGGGCAAAAGAAGCACAGGATTTAATAAACCAAAAGATGATGGCAGTTCCGCCAAAACAGGCGGCATATCAGCCGGCAGGGCTGTTAAATATTTCATTTCAGGGGCATAATCAGGCGAAAGATTACAGGAGGGAACTTGACCTTGAGAGGGCGGTAACAAGTGTCGTATACAAAATCGGCGGTGTTAATTTCAGGCGTGAGATTTTTTCTTCGGCAGTCGATAATGTTACTATAATTCATATCTCTTCTGACAGGCAGGGAAAAGTAAATTTTACAGCCGATTTCAATGCAGTACAGGAAACCAAAAAAATCAATACTGTTAATGAAAGCACCATTTCGCTGGAAGTAAATGCGGGCGGCGCTCTTAGATGCTATTCACAAGTCAAGGCAATAACGCAAAAAGGCAAAGTACGAATTGAAAATAATAAACTGCATATTGAAAACGCGAGCAGTGCGACTTTGTTTTTGGCTTCGGGAACTAATTATGTCAAATATAATGATGTGGGCGGGAATCCTGAATCGATTGTTGAGCAACAGATCAAATCTGCTTCTAAAAAAAAAAGCATATCGAAAAATACGGGCAGACCATATTAAAGAATATCAGAAACTTTTCAATCGTGTAAAGCTGGATTTTGGAAAAACAAAAGCAGTGAAATTAACAACTGATGAGAGGATTAAAAATTTCGCGGAAGGAAACGACCCGGAGCTTGCCGCTCTATATTTTCAGTTTGCGAGGTATCTTTTAATTTCTTGTTCGAGGCCGGGATGTCAGAGTGCGAATTTGCAGGGATTGTGGAATGATAGCGTAAAACCGCCGTGGTCGAGCAAATATACGGTCAATATTAATACTGAGATGAACTATTGGCTTGCAGAGCCGACGAATCTTTCGGAATGTCATGAGCCTTTGTTTGCGATGATTAAAGATATTTCGGTGACAGGCAGGAAAACAGCGAAAGTAAATTATGGCTCAGATGGCTGGGTTTGTCATCATAATACGGATTTATGGCGGGCAACAGGGCCGATTGACTCTGCGTTTTATGGTTTCTGGCCGAGCGGCGGGGCGTGGCTTTGTCAGCATTTGTGGTATCGATACGAATACAGCGGCGATAAGGATTTCCTGCGGGAATATTATCCGGTGATGAAGGGCGGTGCAGAATTCTTTGTCGATACGCTTGTCGAACATCCTAAATATAAATGGCTTGTAACCTGTCCATCGATTTCGCCGGAGAACAAAATTTTCGGCGATACGAGCATTTGCGCAGGACCGACGATGGATATGCAGATTATTCGCGATTTGTTTAATAACTGCATAAAGGCATCGGAGATATTGGGAGTCGATGAAGATTTTCGAAAGGTGCTTGAAGAGAAGGTGAACAGGCTTTCGCCGATGCAAATTGGCAAACACGGACAATTGCAGGAATGGCTTGAAGATGTTGACGGACCCGAAAATCATCATAGGCACGTTTCGCATTTATATGGACTGTTTCCGAGCAGCCAAATAAGCAAAGATAAAACGCCTGACCTTTTCGAAGCCGCAAAAAAATCTTTAGAGACGCGCGGCGATGGCGGGACGGGCTGGTCGATGGCGTGGAAAGTAAATTTCTGGGCAAGATTGCGCGATGGAGACCATTCATATTTAATGCTGACAAATCTTATTTCAAAAGGCACTTATCCGAATATGTTCGATGCTCATCCGCCATTTCAAATTGATGGAAATTTCGGTGGGGCAAACGGGATTACTGAAATGCTCATGCAATCGTATTCGGAATTTAATGGAACCGAATTAAAAGGATTGATTTATCTGTTGCCTGCGCTGCCTTCGGCGCTGCGGAGCGGGTCTGTTAAGGGGCTTCGTGCAAAAGGCGGCTTTGAAGTCGATATCGAATGGAAAGACAATAAATTGGTTCAGGCTGACATCAAATCTCTTTACGGTAACGATTTAAAAGTGCGTTATGATGGGACAGAGATTGAGACTAAAACAGTTAAAGGTAAAACTTATTGCTTTATGGATTCTAAATGACATGAAATTCAAGTTAATAATTGTTTTATGTTTTATTGCAGCAGCTACGGCATTTGGTGTTGAACAATCAGCAAATACCAATGTCAATGTTACGGTATCGGATGCAAATGTTGGAGTTGCTAAAAAGTATGTCGATATCGGCGATGCGTACTTTCATTATGAAATCGCAGGTCAAGGTACACCTGTAATTCTTATAAACAGCGATTCAAATGATAACGAATTGTTTATAGAACTAATGAAAAATCATTTGGCTGTACGATATGACCTTCGAGGATACGGGAAAACTGATAAACCGATAGAAGGAGAAAAATTTCAGCATGCGGAAGATCTACGTAAACTAATGTGGTTTCTTGGAGTTCGCAAGGCTCATTTAGTTGGGCTTTCAGTTGGTGCGTTTGTCGCTGTTGATTTTGCGGAGCGTTATCCGGCAAAAGTTATTTCGCTATCGATTGAAGATGTAAACGGGATTGTCATTAAAGAAACCGATGCCGATGCTTTGCTGCTTACTAAAAATGAATATATTCATAAACGGCTGTCAAATATGCGAAAGACGCACGTCGATGATACTCAGGGAATAGTCGAGTTTATAAATTCTATGGAACAATAAAAAGAACCTAATAATTCTAAAGCCGGAGATTGCTTTGTCATTTTTTGTGTCTAAAGCCACAAAAAAATCCTCGCAATGATTTTATGAAAGCGTGTGTCTCCTTTTGCGGGTATTATACCCCAAAAGAAAACTTTTTT
>MHXZ01000008.1 GCA_001825665.1 Planctomycetes bacterium GWF2_41_51
CATCTCATAAGACTGTATAAAGGATAACTGTTATAATACAAGGGAAGAAATAATTGTCGTTGGAAGGAAATTATAGTTGACGCCAGACACTCCTGTGTGAGGAGCGATAAAGGAACGAAAAATGAAAATAAAAGAAGTCATTGTTTCAATCCACGCTCCTGTGTGAGGAGCGATCAAACCTGCCGAATCTCTTCTGGCGTTATTTTACGTTTCAATCCACGCTCCTGTGTGAGGAGCGATGCCTGCTGTTTTGGTCTTAATTATATAATCTTCGTTTCAATCCACGCTCCTGTGTGAGGAGCGATAGACCGTATATGTTGGAATAAAATTACAAGATGGTTTCAATCCACGCTCCTGTGTGAGGAGCGATGTTGGATTTGCGGTTTCCGGGAATTGTAAAAATATGTTTCAATCCACGCTCCTGTGTGAGGAGCGATCTTCTTCTCTGGCCAATTCAACCTTAAGATTGTTTGTTTCAATCCACGCTCCTGTGTGAGGAGCGATGCTGGGCCAAGCTTGAGGCGGCGGAGGTATTTGAGTTTCAATCCACGCTCCTGTGTGAGGAGCGATTCGATAACTGGCTTGAAACTCCACAGGTTGACCCGTTTCAATCCACGCTCCTGTGTGAGGAGCGATCGATTGTTGCCACAAAGGTTTCAGAGACTACAGGCAGTTTCAATCCACGCTCCTGTGTGAGGAGCGATTCTGCATACCAATGAATACCAATAGAATTCTTTGTGTTTCAATCCACGCTCCTGTGTGAGGAGCGATATCGCATAAAGCTTTAATCCAATTACCTTGATGCGTTTCAATCCACGCTCCTGTGTGAGGAGCGATGTTTTTTTCGACAAACCTATATCTCTGCCGCTCGGTTTCAATCCACGCTCCTGTGTGAGGAGCGATGGAAGATCCCGATCGGGTCGGGACGCCGCCTTTTGTTTCAATCCACGCTCCTGTGTGAGGAGCGATGCTCTACTTATAACATTCTAAATTAAAGGAACTTAAAATGCAATACCCGCTGACTTGTTATTTTAATAAATAAATTATACTTTAAAATAATTGGATTGCTCATAATTAACTTGTAAAAGAGCACTTATGAAAATCGCGAACCTCCTACAAAAAATGGCATCACTTTAGGTTCGCGAATAAATTTTTAGACTATTAACTCCCCTTGGGGGTCATATGCTTGCTTAGCTCCAACATGCTCTATGCGTCGTTTCCAGTTACTGCCGAGAAAATAAAAACGCAAGCTATCGGTCTCAGGGTTGATAATATCGACCAGTTTCGTTCTAAGTTCGACCCATTGTGCCGGATCAACGAGACATTCAAATACAGAGTTTTGAACACGTTGGCCTCGATTTTCGCAAGTTTTTGCTACATGCCTAAGACGTTTTCTTGAAATTGCCGTTTCGGTATTAACATCATAAGTTATAAGTACCATCATATTTAATATTCTCCATTTTACCGCCACAAGAAGGGCGGGTAACCTTCAAGTTCACCTCGAAGAAAGCGAGCCATTAACATTGCCTGAACATGGGGCAATAATCCTATATCAATTTTTTCCTGAATAAAGGGATGTGTTATCTCATCTCGTTTTCGTTGCTGCCACGCAACAAGGACCTTCTTACGAGTTTCATCATCCATCATAACTGCTCCTGATTCCGTCTTTGTAAATCCTTTTGCCTGAACCTGCTGACGATTTATCAATGAGAGCACAAGTCTGTCAGCCAAATATGCCCTGAATTCTTCCATAAGGTCAAGAGCCAGGCTTGGCCTGCCCGGTCTGTCACGGTGTAAAAATCCTGCCGCTGGGTCAAGTCCAACCGCTTCCAACGCGCTTTGGCAATCATGAACAAGCAATGTATAAACAAATGAAAGCAAAGCATTAACGTTATCTAAAGGTGGACGACGATTCCTGCTGCAAAAATTAAAATCATTTTTGTTAGCTGTTATCAAATGGTCAAAACGGCTAAAATAAACATCCGCAGCTTGTCCTTCGATACCGCGAATTTCATCAAGATCGATACATTTATTTGCCTGTTCAATACTTCCACCCAGATGACCGATAGCAATATTAACATCTGCATGAAAATCATGATCAGGTTTATCTCGCAAAACTCGCTGCAAAACAACTCGACTGTTAGCGATTTTAGCTGTAACAATAGCAGAAGCGATTTGCCCGCTGGATTTCACACAATCAGAACGCCGAAACTGCTCCTTACGCAACAAAATATTACCATTCACCCGTCCATGAACCCTGGCGAGAAATTTGCCATACTCAGTAAGGAATGAAACAGTCACATTATTTTCACCGCACAACCCCATCAAAAATGGACTTGCGGTAACATTGCCGAAACAGACAATCCCGCCCAGCGTATGGATCGGAACCCGCAATAAGCTTTGATGATCGGCAGAGACTTCAACCGTATCGCTGTTTTTGGAAAGATATGCTCCCTGTGTCGTAACAAATAATGTATTAAGTAAACGTTTCATTCGATCAATCCCTCATCATTTCCAGCTTTCGACAAATAGTAATCAACTTTTTTGTTTAGACCTGTCGTCTTTGGCATACAAACGCCAATTAAAGAACAATTTTTACATTTCTGTTCATAATCAGCCCTTGGTGTATTTTTGTTCTCAAACATCTGATGAACACTTTGAACTATATTTTCAGTCTGCTGGCGCAATTCCTGTGTGAATTCAACCTCGGTCCTGCGTCTCGGCCGCTGATAATAAAACGCACCATGAGAAATTTCAGTATTCAGCATTTCTTCAAGACACATTGCCTGTGCGCAAAGCTGAACGCAGTCGCTATTGTCTTTCTTTGGTTTGCCGCGTTTATATTCGACCGGAAAAGGCTGCCAGAGATTATTTGTCCCCGGCAGCACAATTCCCCTATCACTTTTATGAAATTCAACTACATCTGCCTGCCCAACCAGACCAAGCCGAAACGATACCAATCTAAGCCCGCGAACGATTCGTGCATCGCCTGCAAACTCGGCATCAGATTGATGTACCTTTTCATGCAGTACCCTGCCCTCGGCTGTTAGTTGGTTTTCTATCCAGATTTGTTCAAGATGAATAAGCCCGCACTGCCGTTTGCAAAACAGCCAATGCTGCAACGCAGATATAGAAATTAACTGATCTTCAGTAAACATTATGACACAGTCATTTTATTAACATCCAATTCCTCTACGTTGATGGTTGAGGGGATTCCTTCCTTATCAATCGAAATGGGATAGAATTTCATATCTCTTGCCTTTTCAGGCTTGTCCACTTCTTTGTCAGGTTCGAATGCCACCTTAAGACGGTCTAAGGTTTTATGTACAGGTTCGTCCCCATCTTTTGAAGTATGTGAGAAAAAAACAACCTTTTGCACAATCATTGACCCGATAGGTCTTGCGGTGCTTTCATCGCCTTGGAATAGAGTTCTTACTGCTTCTTTGAGTAGTTTCAAGTCCTCTTCTGAAAATCCGGTTCCCCTTTCCCCCTCTGCAAGTCTAGCACTAATAGACCCTTTAGCAACATACACAGAAAATAGTACCCTTTTTTTTCGACCCATTTCAGTTTGCTTTTCTGGTTTTAGGGAATCAAACTTCGTCGGACATATACGGGTTATATTGTCATCTTCAATAACTATAGGTACAACACTTTTTGCGTACTGAATGCTTACGGGACCACGAATTTGACTGACTTTAGATTTTGATTTCCCAGATTTGTTTTTAGTTGTTTTCTTTTCTTCCTCCTCTTCGCTGTCAGAATCGCTTGTCAAAACACCACCAAAAGCTCTTATATCAAAAAATTTATCACATAAACGCCGTTTCTCATAATTTGCTTTATCTTTGTCTGTTTTTAGTTCACTGTATTCTTTTTCTTTTCTTATTATATCAATTGCATTCCCAAGTGTTTCCCGTAGATATGTTCCCGAACGGACCCAGATGTCATATCCATTTTGAAGTTCTTGCATTGCCTCAATTCGATTTCTAATCTTTCTTTTCAAACACACGTCTGTGATATATCCTCCACGAGTGTAATTGTCCATTCGTGGCCTATTATCGTAACCAGGATCCCCATTTGGGTTGGCGTTTTCAACACTGAAAACCATAACAAAATCAATACGACTCTTAATTAGATTTTTAGAAATATCAATACTCATGACCATAATCCTTTCTTTATTTATTATTTTGTAATTCGATATTGTTATTACTTTCTTCAACTTTCGGTCTCAATTCTCCGCGCTGGTGCCAATAGCCCAACATAAAAGCAAATTGATCTACGCCACTTTCTGGCAAAACATCTCCTTTTTCACTATCACTACCATTCAACTTGATCTTGTCGAATATCTCTTTAAGCCATTCGCTGTCCGTCTTGTATATATCATAGCAGAGACAATTTCTATAAAGTTGTACCAGTGTTTGTCTGGGCATATCTATAGCTGCTGAGAACAATTTGTCAGATAAAGTTGGTCCCCAGTTCCTACCTCGTTTTTGGATATTCTCACATACAGCAAATAATCTTCCAGTGAGATAGCCAGAATCAGTTAATTTAATATCTATTCCCATATAATAATTTTCCTTTCCAATAATTGTTGTTAAATAATGTCGAGCACATCCTGCTGCTATGGCAAGAAGTTTCAAATATTCGACGCGTTTTTTCCTCGATTGTTCAAGATGCTTATCTTTTATAGCTTTCTGTATTATCAATTTACATAAATCAGCGGGTAGTGGCTGACCCGTCATAATCACCTCAATGACTTCTCTATCCCATACCAACCGTGTTTTTTTTTCAGATCTTATGCCAGCAGCAGATAGTATATCCATTAACGTAGGACAGAACTCACGAGCGTTGTCCTTTCTATCCAGATATTTATTTGGTATCATTACTTTCGTACGGTTAATAAACAAATCTGTGTTGTCATCAAGAAGCCCCATAGTACCTGTATAACTTCCAATAATTGCGTGCCTGCCCTTTCGCCGCAAGAGAAGTGAAAGTAAATAAAAATGCTTTTCTCGATAATCTGCTTTTTGCCCATTTCTAAAATTTTGCAAAGTTTTAATTAAATCACCAGTATAAGCCAATATTTTTCCTTTGCTTGTTTTTGCTTTTCCCCTTTTGAAATTACTTTTTTGTCCGTGAGGCTCGACAAGTTCATAACCACTCTTATCTAATATTTGATTATTTGATGATGTTTGATTGATCCATATACAATTTACCGTTTCCTCAAAGTGGACAGAGGAATTATCAATCAGCCATTGCAAAGCTTTTGAATATTTCTCGGCCTCTTCAAATCCAATCTGAGCAGGAAGAGCACTGCCATCTTCTTCATCTTCCTTTTTGCCGGGTTTTCCTCTGTACGTTGCACTTAAATGAGCACAATATGTCGCTGCATTATTGAATGAGACAAGACTGGCACCTTTGATCTTCGGGTGAAGTATGCGAGCAGGTTTTCGTTCACCATTTATTAAGCTAGTGATCCACCAATCCCCCTTTTTTTCTTGCAACATCCTCCATGCTGTTTTTATGTGAGACAGTGCATTAACAGGCTTTCCAGAAGAACCTATTTGTTCGACAACCCATCGCATATTAATTTTTGAGGCATTTTGCTCCCATTTATTTCTGTCTGTATCAAAGAGTTTATTTTTCTTGCCGTCCAAGAGCTTGCTTTTTAATAAATCCTCAATGTGTTTCCAAACGGCTTTAAGCTTCTCCTCATCAGAAAGAAGTTGTTGTATCAATTTTATTTCGTGTGAAGAATTGACGGCATACATATCGTTTAACTGCCTTAAGTATGATTTGTGTCTCAATTTTCCCGGTGATTCGTCTTTTCTAATATCTATTTTTAGCTGCTTTTTGTTTGTTTCCTTTTTTTTATTAGGAGCAAGCTGGCCAAAAAGCCATGAGCAATTATCTACTATACCATGTGGAGAATCATTTCCGCTTGATCGACAAGCAGATTTTTCAGTAACAGGACAATCCAAATCTATACACGGATCATCTTTCGATTTTTTTTTGCCATTTTGAGAATCCTTAGGTTTTCCGAGCCAGTTCACTCGTCGGAAAGAACCATCATGACTCAAGACGATTTCTACCCACACTTCCAAGCTATTAAAATACGGGTCAGGCACAGGGACATTACATTCCTTCAGCACATCGTATTGTTTGATAAGTTCAGCGATCATCATTACACCTCCTTTCAAATTGCTGTTTTATGACTGTTTTGTCGTCTGGATGCGGATAATCAAGAACACCATTTTGTACCACTGCATGAAAAAATATTGGCGTATCTGTCCCATTTTCACCAGTCCCCCAGTCCCAACTATGAAACATCAACCCTATATCCATTGTTAATCCCGTTTGACCTATTTGCTTCCATTCTTTACGTTGTTCTTCCACAATAGCATCGAATTTTTCTTGTGGTTTTAACTCAGAGTATTTTCCATTAATTGGTTCTACAATGGCAGTACATTCCCGCAATCCCAAAAAAACATCACGGCGACCGCCTATCTTCAATGATCGATAAAAAACATCGAGATGCTTGCCAAGATTTTCGTCTTCAGGTGTTTTACCTGACCAATTAAAAAATGCTTCAATTATATAATGTACATTATAAAGATATGTCTGCATCTTTTGCATTCTCTTCTCAGATGCAACAAATGGTTTCAATGTAATAATCGGGTCTTTTACTTCATTAACCATAATGCTTTGATATCTGATGGGATTCAATATAAGAACCCGTTGCGGTACCCAGTAAAATGCTGGTTTTGCGTATATCGAACGAAGAACGCCCGAAATAGCACCAAATGTTGGAACGGGGTATGTAAATCTCTCTATTCGTAGATCATGTCTGGTGAATAATGCACGTTCTGCGTGAATACTAAAAACAATTAGTGGTGATGCTTTATTCATACAATATAATCCTCCATTGAAAGTTCATCTGGCCCTATAAGGCCTGTTTCGCCATAACATTTTTCATTTATAAGAATAAGCCAACCGCTTTTACTTTTAAATATAAAAGAATTAAATTTTGGAAGTGAATCTTTGAAAACTTGTACCGAGTATCTTCCGGCCAGCTTATATTCATCAAATCCTAATTCGTCTCCTTGGTAAAGCATTTTGACAAGAGACTTTCCTTCATCACCATATGGCACAATAACAGAGACCGTGTCTTTTTCAATTATTCGGAAATCTTGAGAAATTGTTGTAAATGCCACATCAGAACCTTCCTCCAGCTTTCGAGGCGATGCGAGCCGAGCAATAATATCTTTTGAATCCATTTCAGAAGCACGGCTCCAGTACATTCTTTTAAAATATTCCTCAATTGCTTTAAGACCAATGGGATCTTTTTCAGTTTTCGTAAGTGCTATATTGCTATCAAGAGCTGAAAGAGTATCAATAGCTATACGTTGCGATTCAATTATATCTCTAAGATCACCGAGATTTTCCTCGGCTTCAAAAAAATATACCTGTCCAAGCTGAGTCATCTTACCCTCCCGATTACATCGTCCAGCCGCTTGAGTAATAGAATCAATTCCAGCAATTGCTCGAAATACAACATCAAAATCAAGATTTACACCAGCTTCAACTATTTGCGTGCTAACAACAATTGGTGTTTTGGACTTTACCTTACGACCATAAAATGCTAACAATTTGACAATCTCAATAACATCTTTTCGGTGTTGTGGGCACATACTCGTTGATAAATGCCATAAGCTATCTTCCAAATCTTCTTTCTTTTTCAATTCTTTAAATATTGTTTTAGCATTTCTTTTTGTGTTGACAATGCATAAAATGCTTTTATTTTCATAGGCTTTTTCTGCTACTCTTTCAGAAATATCAATCGCAGAAAGAGCCTTATCAGATTCTATTGGATGCACTTCGACGCGTTTAAGAATGGTGAAATATTTATGGGGATACTTTACTATTGAACGAATGTTTTTGATTCCGACCCTATGGTTGTCAGTTTTTTTTGCGTCTAACCGTTTTGAATCAAAAATTGGCTGTGTTGCTGTGCAAAATACAACTGTGCAGCCATAGTTAGTAACCAGTTCTTCAAGTGCCCACATTATCGCTTTCAGATAACGAACAGGAACATTTTGTGCCTCATCAAGAATTATAACAGACCGTCTAACTGAATGCAGGCGCCT
Organism: Planctomycetes bacterium GWF2_41_51; assembly: GCA_001825665.1. Lineage (GTDB taxonomy): Bacteria > Planctomycetota > Phycisphaerae > Sedimentisphaerales > UBA12454 > UBA12454. The sequence continues at coordinate 8,145 of MHXZ01000008.1, forward strand.
ACACCAACTGGGCTTTGCGGTATAAAGTAATTCAAAAAATTGGACACTTGTAGTTACAACTATTGGGCTGCTCCAATTCTCAGCCAGTAGTTTACTGGCTAGTGTCTCCTTTACTGGTTCTATATTGCTATGGTGTTCGAGTACATTAATCGTTCTATTATCAGAATCCAAAATCTTGCGGAACACGTCTGCATTCTGTTCGATAATTGTAGTATAAGGCATAACATATATCACTCGTTCCATACCATGTTGTGCATGATGCAGTGCAAATCGTAAACTTGCCAGAGTTTTTCCACCTCCAGTTGGAACAGTAAGTTCAAAAAAACCCGGCTTGCTTTTAGCAGTATCCTTACATTGTTGCGAAACTTCCTTACGTACCTCATTCACTATGCCACTTGATGAAAGAGTTATGAGATGATCTTCTAATCTTTTTTGTAGTACTTGTAAAGAATCTGTCTTTATAGCTGTTCTAATTCTCCATTGTTCGGGATTACCTGCTCTTTCTGAATCTAATCTATCAGCATCCACGAGAGCACTAAAAAGCATCCTTATAGCAAACTGAAGTGAAAATGCATCACGGCCTGAAAAAATACCATCTGAATCTATCCATCGACAGATAAATTCCACTTCCTCATTTTTGATAATATTATCAACCAATTCCTCAATCCGTTGAGTAATCTCCGGTCCAATATTGGAAACGTATGGCTCAATTTTTTTTGCGAGGCGATTGTCAAGAGATGCGCCATTTCCTGTCCCAACACTATTGAGCAAACCAGCATGATGCCCTACAATGGTATGCGCAATGATACGTCCAACCAGTTCAGCAATCCTTTGTACCTCACTATCACCAGTTTGTTCGGCCTTTTTACGAAGAATACTCATTATCAGTTGTGCACCCGCCGAAGAATGATCCGGTTTACCTGGAAAATCCTCATCTCCATCTTCCTCAGTATTCATTTTAAGGGATTTCTGAAAAGCTATTGAATACTTTCCAATATCATGAAGCATTCCAACAGTTTCTCCATAAGTGCCGTTGTCTGAAAGATGAAAGGCTTTTTTGGCAACTTCAAGCAGATGGTTTTTGAGTTCCTGTCCTTTTCTCGCCATAAATTTCATGGTAGAAACCTTCCCTCACCTGCATCGAAAGCTGAAGCAAAAGCTTTTGCTAATTCAGCAGTTGCCAATAAGTGATTTTCTAATAATTGCCAATGTTCGCCTTCTTCAAGTAATTTACCATCGGGGTCTGTATGTGCGTAATAATTTTTATCTGCCACAGATTTCCCCCTCTGCGCGGATATTTGAAATGAACATCCTGTAAAATTTCTGCCTCATCCTTAATCTCTCACAAACCATAATCAAACCAAATACCTTTCCGATCAAAAATTATTATTAAGAAAGGGTCTTAGGTTTGACTTGTCCTCAAAGACAGCGTCGGTTCCAACCCGAACCAATGATAACTATAAGATGAACTTTCAACTATTGTCAACAAGAAACTTTACTTTCCATAGTAAAAATGCTATATTAATACCAAAAGGTTCATAAAAGGTGTGAAATCTGAACCTTTTTTTATTGTCATTTCAAAAACATTTCCCAAAAAATCGTCGATAAAATAATTTTTTTTACTTTTTTTGATTTTTCCCATCACCACAAACAATTCACTTTTCAAAGAAACTTCTTTCCATAATTAAGGCCACTGCAAAGCCATATCTCCTTTAAAACAAAGAATTTAAATAGCTCTGTCTTTGTCAGGAAACGTTCACATTTCACACCATATCTGAACCATGCTGAAAGGAGCGCAATTATGACTAAAAAAACATGAAAGAAGGCGGTTGGGTACTTGAGCCGGATAAGTACCTCAGTAAAGAGCAGGCAAGCAGATTGTTAGAAACAGCCGAACACATGGCCAGGTTTGCTACAGCCGAAGGCAGGAAAACAGCTATCAGAGATTACTTCGTTATCCATCTTGCATTATCGACAGGTCTGCGGGTGATGGAGATAGCAGCTTTAAAGTGTAGCGATTTATTTTTGAATGAAAGGGTATCCTCGGTGCTGGTAAGGAAAGGTAAAGGAGGCAAGAAAAGATTAGTCTATTTCACCGGGCCATTAAGAAAACACTGCGGTCAATATCTAAAGTGGAAACAGCAGCTTGGCGAATCTTTAGATTCGGAAGCGCCGCTGATTGTTTCAACGAATACAGAAAAACATATGACAACCAGGGCATTGCAGAAGATTTTTAAAAGATCTGCAAAAAGGGCGCAAATAGAATCGCATTACTCGATTCATTCGGCTCGCCATACATATGCTTGTTTTCTTTTAAAAGCCAGCAACTGGAATCTACGACTTGTGCAAAAACAGTTAGGGCATTCAAGAATTACGACCACTCAGGTCTATGCAGATGTAATGATGCCTCAAATGGAAAAAGCATTAAACAAGATGTATTGGTAATAAAACATTATTAACTTTTTTTTAAGGAGAATCAGATTATGAAGAAAACTTTAATTATCAGCACAGTATTATTTGCGGCAGCGACTGCAGTGTTTGCCCTCGGAGGCAAAAGCGGAGATAGAAGCGCAACAGGGCGTATCTCCGATTTAAAGGTATCCGGCCCTATGTGTTCTGTAAATGGCAGAACTGAAAACGGCAGTTTATGGCTGGCATATACTGTTCACTGGAGTGATGGTTATGAAAGGGATTATACACCGATTGAAGTTGAAGGCAGTTTTTCAAAAACTCTTTCATTTCAACTCCGTCCTCAGGGACTTGACGAGGTCACAGTTTGCTTATGGCGATACAAAGTATCTGCTGACAGATGCGCAGAAGATAATGGCGGCAGAGCATGTCAATTCTGCCAGAAAAATGGTTTTCACATGGAAGACCGTGTAGACCGCAAAGTAGGCAGATAATCAAATGTAGGAGCAGGTTAGTACGCCTGCTCCTTTTATTAACTCAATTATACGAATTTGAAAGGGAAAAGGATGAGAAAGAGAAAGGTGCTGCTTACAATCGTTTTTATTGCTTTGGTTAGTCCTCAGGTAAATGGTGTGGGTATTTTTATGGGGCGTCAAACATTTGTCATTCCTGAAAACGGAAGGCTTAATGAAAATATTACCTATTGGCTATTTCCACCTCAAGGGCAATACTCTACATTTCAACCACTTGCTCCTATGGGGTTGAATACGACCATTACCGGTTGCAATGCTGTAGCAGGAATTGAATACCGTGACGATGGTTCTCTGTTTATCGACTGGGATGCGGCCGGAAATCCTTCATCAATAGACGCTTATGTCAGTGTCAGTTCACCGGATAACTGGCAATGTCCTGCCGAAGCAGGCGGTGACAGGTATATAGATAATTTAGTATTTCATAGTGAAGGATTTGGTTCCGTGACAATGGGGGTTTTTTCGCAGATTGCCCTCTATCGCAATTACGCCCCGAAGGCATCTTTGCAGAGCTTAGCAACTACTGAATTGGCTGTCAGTATAGGCTTACAGTTCGAAGATAAAAATTTATCATGGTGGGCTAACAGTGCTGAGCATCCTTGGTTTTCGTATAGCATTGATTGGGATGGCGATGGTTCAATAGACCAAACCGGAACAGCTACATTTAATGAAGAACCTGTGCCTGACTCGCAATATCCAACTCTTTCCAGATGGACAAGTGGTATTCAGATAAGTACGCTTCAACTTGATCATCTCTATGATGCAGTGGGAAACTACAACGCAACATTAATATTAAGTGACTCTATGGAAACAACAACATGGCAAATTCCTATCGAAGTGATTCCAGAACCGGCTACGCTTCTCTTATTCGGATTTGGAGTCTATCTAATTAAACGACGTAGATAATTGCATATAGAACAAATTACTGTCGGAACTAATGATTCACCATATTTTAATACTGCCGAACCCAAACTCTCAGGTACGGCAGTATTTTATTTATTATAAATCGGATATCATTAGATACGGTTCGATAAATTCGCCATGCAATAACTTTTCAAATAACAAATTTATACAGTATGCTTTTTCAAAATAAGTTTTTCATGCTTACCATCAAAAGTTATCTTAAATTTTGAAAAGAATTTATTTCTGCCTAAGATGATCGGACATGAATCATCGGAACTGACAAGGATAGGAATCTTAAATTCATGCTCTTCATGGTTTTGCCTCAGAGTAATACTGACATCAGATTCAATGCATTCAATTTTACCGCCAAAGCCAAATGAGTCTTGCTTTGGCCCTGTCAGATCTAAATTCAATACTTCCGCCAGACCCTTTGGAATCACAGAACAATCCGCCCCTGAGTCAACCAACGCGATAACATCCATCTTTAAATTTGAATTGCCTTTAAAGCATACCGGAATCGATGGCGTTTTAACTTTGGATCCTTTTTTCCCCGGGAGGATTTTATAGTGATATATCAAGGCCATTCTAAAGAATCATTGTCCCTTCCTCAGGAACCCTTGCCAAAAGAAACTTTTTGTCAGGACATTTCTCTTGAGCCTCACTCACAATCTTTTTAATATCTTCACCGGAAGCAATTACATGTTCATCACACAAAATAATCCATTTTCCTTTATACTTTTCCAAATTCGCGGTCAAATAAGCAGAATAATTCTCATCGTTCCTGGCCATATGGAATATAGGATTCAAATGTTTATAAATCTTTCAGTTGGGTATGTCCTAAATTGCTTGATAACTTAGTTGCCTGGATCTAAAGCCCGCTTTTGTCTTTTCCTCCACTTGAGCAATCAAATCCTCCACTGTTTTAATTACACTTTCCAGACTTTCTTCATGGGACGATGTTTTGTTTTCCACGTCTATAAATCATGGCCATTGCTTAAAAGCATTAAACTGATTTACAACCCACAGAGCAAATCAGTTCAATCGTTTAAATATTATTTTCCCTCGCAAATCTATCCTTTAGAACAAATTCGGCTTTACGCCAAAATCGCTCAGCACCATTCGTGCTTACAAACCACCAACTACGCACATATATTTATCAAAAATATATGTAAAAAACAACACTCCAGAAACTTGGCGATTCAAACACACAGCAAAAAGGTTAGGAAATAACCTGCTGTAACGGACCTACCGTAAAAACTCATTCTTAGTTGGAACTGTTTTTGAAATTACATTCCAAACAGATATTTCACGTTGAAATACCTGTGAAGTACGTTTTCCATTAGTCAAACCATTAATTAACTTTTAGGAGACTCCGCAAATGCAAAACCAACAAGAAATCACGAGTATCAACTATTTTCTATCGAAAACCGGGCCGGTAATCATTTATTCGTTGAAATCATTTCTTCAAGCTGCTGGCATTGAAGTAGAAGAAAAAGGCAATGGATTGGATACGGTTTTTCAAATCCAAGTCGGTAAAAAAGAACTTCAGCTTTATCTGGGCAATCTGCTTCTTGAAATCGCAACTATTGACAGGGATGAAGCACCATTGCGATTTGATGAAGGTCTTCTGGATTTTGATTACTTCCTCAGCAAACTATCCAAGGTAATTGAAAGCAAGTTACAAATCCTATTTAAACTGCTTGAGCACGAAGATGTTGACAAGGCAATGGAAAGTATCACCGAATTGACTTCAAATTATGAAAGAATATGTATTTTAAAGCTGGATAACCCACAATCCTAAATTTACACATTGTGTCATTTTCAATTTTATTAACATTAATTTTTTCTGGAGGATAAAATTATGGTTGCACCAATCGGTAATTCAAGCAAAAAGGTCATTAAATTATTGCCTCAGGAACAAGAGGGCAAATACATGTTCAGTAGCCAATTCGTCTCAACACGCCACGCAATCGACAAATTCGGCGAGGCAGTAATTATAGCCGCCCACATCATTTTGTTAAAAGCTGTTAAAGAAAAAGGTGGTTTAGATTATCTGCAGGTCCTTGAAATCGACGGCCAGAAACTCTGGTTCATCGATGATGTTGACCACGTAACGGCACTGCTGCCGGAAGATTATTGACAACTGGTAAAGCGGCAAAGTTTACACATCAATAATGACAGCACCTGATTCAATGCCGCCTATATTGCAGGTGATGGATTGTAACAATTGATTAAAGCAAAAAAAGAAATGAAGGGAGAAAAATTATGAACAAATTTATTAAGATAACCTCCGGCTTTGTTGTGCAGGAATTTAAAAAGAATCCTGCCGGCCAGTTTGTATGTACAGGCCAGGCATTTATCGCAGGCGACCAGGTGGATTATGAAGATGAAAACGGCAATTCAATAAGTCCTCCTCCTGATCACCTGTACCAGCAATTCAAAATGGTTCTATGATGGAGGCAAATATGTACGATGAAATATTTGAGAAAGTCAAACGTCAAAGTTCAATCTGTAGGAAATTGCGAAGGATGGCACATGAGGCTAAAGGACTTAAAGTTCCTCTGCCAACTTTACCGCTTAAAAACTGGTTTGATGGCACAATTCTAAATCCGGATGCTGAAGTATTTTTTGAAGCATATGATTTATCAAAACTGCTTCAATATATTGCGGATATTGGTTTGGAATAAAGGAAAGTGAGGTAAAACAATGGAAGCAATTGAAACGCTGCAAGAGTTGGAAAAGCTGTTTTCAGAAACAATGTTGTGTGAATTTGCCGATAATGAAACTGCGCCGGGCAACAGGCTGATAGTTGAACATCTAAGACAAAAAAATTACACAAACAAGCAAATAGCAACTTTACGGTCAGTTATTTTTATGGATGCAAGGCGTAACGGCTGGTAAATCAACTCCATATATTATTTTTATAATAATAACCTATTTTAAACAGAAGGAAGATTTTATGTCTAAAAATATTTACACAATACTCCTTAAAGAACAATGTGCTGATACACTATTGCCTTCTGAAATAAAGGTAAAAATCTTATCAGAAGGCGGTCAGATATGGATCCAGCCGGATGGTTTCGGCGGAAAATGTGCGATGGATGGCGAAGGTTATCCAATTGGCATTGAAATCTGGCAAGGCAGGCTTCGTCTAATAATATTCGACGACATCAACAGTGAAGATCCGCAGATAATTGACTTGGAAAATGCCAGAGAAACTTGCCGGCTGGATAATGATTAGTGTTTCTTTAAAATTGAAAGGGAAATCATGCCCAAAATAAAAAATCAAATCAATATCGCAAAGATAATCTACTATGCTTACTCACACGCGGATTTACTGCCAATCGACTCTGAACAAGATTGCCGGGATTTGGATACTTTATTGGCAAAAGTAATCAATGAAGACATCGGCGATGGATTGTTTAAATTTATCGTAACTGAAATTGTTGAAGGCGGTGAAGGAAAAATAACAGGCGCAATAGTTGTAATGGAAAAGGCAAAAAAAGATGTGGAAACTGTATTGCGTGCTCTTCAAGAAGCGTTAATCAAAGCAAGAATTTAGAACCACACAAGCATTGTAGCTGTCAAATCATAAGTATAAATCTTTAAACACAAATGAAAGGAGTTTTATGCTAACTGAGAAATACTGCGCACGCAGTCCGCCTTTAAAGGGAATAGTTAAGAGTGAAAAGTTAATAGTAAAAAATAACAAAACATAAATATTTTTGAAGGGAAAATTAAAATGAGAATACTTTTTATCAACAACGCAGGAACCGGCTATGCTGATCATCTTGAAATTGGCGAAGGCACAACAGTCGAGCAGTTCTTCAAAATCAAAATGCCGAATCAGAATGAAGCAGATTATCTGATTCGCGTCAATCGCCAGCCCGTCTCAAGAGATTACATAATTCAGGAAGGTGATCGTGTTACTTTTACACCTCAGAAAATCGAGGGCGCGCGAGATAATAAGCCGGTTGTTATCTGCGCAAAACGATAATTTAAATTGGCAATATTTCCAGGCATCTGTTTGTCCTTTTGATGAGCAGATGCCTTTTTATTTTGGAAAGGAAAAATATGGATAACAGATTATTATTTAAAATATCCCTGTTAATTTCACAAAAGCTCACTTCTCTTGAAAAGAATACATCTATTGAGCTTCTCGAAAGATTAACAAAATTGGCAGAACATTTTAGAGATATGACACAGGAATCGAGACGAATTGCTCTTGCACTAAACAGAAATTGGCTTTTTTCAGCTAAGAGATGCCGGGAGAATTTAGTCAGGATACTCGACGAGATTCCATACAAGATCGAAACAATAAAACAGATCAGCAATAAAGATGACCAGGAAGGGACTCCTATCGTTTCGTTAATTTTTGCTGAATTAACGCAAATCAGGCAGGAATTTTCAGATGCTGATTTCAATAGTGATAAACGAATCATATCCGTTGTAACAAAACCTGTAACTCTCGAAGATATTTATCTTGGTCCTTTCCGGATAGAACTCTACATTGATAAATTGTCAAGCCTATACAAGGAAAGCCCATATTATTGTATCGCATTAGAACCTAATCCTGCCGCAAATAACGGTGAAGTTACACACCCACACGTAAGTGGCGAAACACTATGCGAAGGTGAGGGCTATGTCGCAATAAGAGCAGCGTTGGAGCAAGGACGAATGTATGACTTTTTTACGATAGTAAACAATATTCTCAACACTTATAGCCCTGACAGTCCATATGTAGCCTTGGACGATTGGTTCGGCGGAGCAGACTGCTATGATTGCGGATCAAGTATTAGTGAAGACGATTCGTACTACTGCGGTTTTTGCGGCAGAGTATTCTGTTCAGAATGCAGCAGTTACTGTAGGTCGTGCGAGGAATCGTGTTGTCTTGGTTGCGGTGGTCATTGTCCGAATTGCGAAGAATTCATCTGCAAAAATTGTCTAAAAGTATGCCAGGAATGCGGTGAGCGTTATTGTAATTTATGTATGGAAGATAGTATTTGTGAAACATGTAAAGAACAAAATGAAACAGAAGAATTGGAGAATACAAATGAAACCGATGGAAAACAAGATAATTTCAAAATGGCAGGCTGATGAGAAAAGGCCTGTTCTAAGATTCAGCCCGTATGCATGGGCAAAACTGTTATATTTCAGAGATAAAGGCAGAACTGAAATCGGAGGCTTTGGAATTACTGAAGCCGGTGATTTGCTTCATATTACTGACTTTATAACAGTCAAACAGAATGTAACTTCAATCAGTGTGTCTTTCGAAGATAATGCCGTTGCTGATTTGTTTGACCAACAGGTTGATATGGCTAAAAGGCCGGAGCAATTCGCAAGAATCTGGGTACACTCTCATCCCGGCGACAGTCCTGAACCAAGTCTCACGGACGAGGACACTTTTAAAAGAGTTTTTGGGTCTTGCGATTGGGCGTTGATGTTCATAATAGCCAAAGATGATTCTGTTTATGCAAGGCTTTCTTTCAATACAGGCCCTAAAGCTCAAATAATGCTTCCTGTCAGAATTGATTTCACAAGAGAATTTAATGGCACTGAAGTTGCTTTCTGGGAAAAAGAGTTCAAGGAAAATATTCAGCCAATAGTCTTTAATAGTATTATTGACAAGAAAAAAGAATCTTCAACTATTCAGCCGAGTATATGCGAATTCGATGAACCGATTTTGCCGACAGAATGGCTGGAAGAATTCGAAAGAATGGAGCCGGCAGAACGCCAGTTTATCATCGATGAGCTTTCGGTAAGGCCGGAACTTTGGAATCAGGATGAGGGGGTGATGTATATATGAGTAATGACGATAGATATTCAAGACAAAAAGGTATTGTGCCGGCAGAAAGAATTTCTCAATGCAAAGCTACGGTAATTGGTGTCGGCGCTATCGGCAGACAAGTTGCCCTGCAGCTTGCCGCTATTGGAGTTCCATGGCTTCAGTTATTCGACCACGATAGAGTGGAATTAACCAACATCGCAAGTCAGGGCTACTTTGAAGAAGACCTTAATCGGTTCAAGGCGGATGCGACAGCCGATCTATGCTGGCATATAAACAGCCAATTGGAGATTGACCCTCATACAGAAAGATTCCGCAGGAGTATAAAAACCGGAAATGTTGTATTTTGTTGTGTGGATAGTATTGCCACAAGGCAGTTGATATGGGAATCCGTTAAGAACAGAACCAGTTGTTTTATCGATGGAAGAATGGCTGCTGAGGTACTCAGAGTTCTTACGGCCTGTGATGTCAAATCGCGGGAATATTATCCAACCACACTATTTACTTCTGAGCAAGCTTATACTGGCTCCTGCACCGCAAAGACAACGATTTATTGCGCCAATATCGCGGCAGGTCTGATGATAAGTCAGTTTACAAAATATCTGCGAAATCTGCCTGTTGAAGCGGATATACAGTTTAATCTATTGGCAAATGAAATAAGCGTCGAACAGTGTTAAATAAGGCTTGGCGATGGTTAAATGCTGTCGCTAAGCTTTTTATTCTGCAAGCAATATTTTTTTTTGATCAAAAAATTAAGCAATATTGCAAAAGAGTTTTTCAGAAAAGTGAAGATAAAAATTTCTCTCAAGATTAATTTTACCTGTGTTGCTTCCCCTTTTTTATACAATCAAAGTATTTTAGTTCTATAACTAATAAATATGCAAGTTACATAAAAATAAGTACTATAGTGAGTACAACCAAAACTACCGTAAGTATTAAAAGATATAATGTTAAATTCCTGGTCTGGCTTGTTACATGAGTAATTTTTTCATTCACTCTTGAAATATAATTAAGCTCGACATCCTTTGATAATACGTTTATAGAATCCCGGGCATTATTGAAAACATCCAGTAGTGATTGCCAATTATTTATATCATTTTTAAACGAATTAATAAAATTTAAAGCATATATCATTTCGCCATGAGCTTTGGTAACTAAATTAGCTGTTTGATTAATTTTGGTCTCCAATTCAATTGATCGCCTAATTCTTTTATGGTATTCAACTATTTTTGCTAGATATTGTTTTAATATATCACCAATCGCGTTTTTTTTGTCAATTGATTCAACAGGTGATAATAGTAAATCTTCGTGTTGAGTGTGATGAGTATGAGAATGGTAAATATTACGAACGATGATGAAAGCTTGTTGAATTATGTCTTTTTTGTAAGTTTCTTCCTGAGCGGAAAGCAATTCCAGTTTTACGATTCCGTCCTTCATGATTTCACAGGAAACATGAGCTTTGACTCTTTTATCCTTGTCAATAAACAGAACATCTTCAACTTTGTTTTTTTGAATAGAAATAATTATTTCTGCTTTTTTTCTATCAACATCATCTGTCGCTTTAAACCATCTATAGTATTCAGCTTTCTTTGAAAGTAGGGCATCAATTTTTTCGCTATCTGAATCATTTAGCTTAGTGGCAATCTCTGACAGAATAAACAAAGGATAAAAATCAAAAAGAATTTCACCTGTTAGAATAGGGATCCATCCGTACAATGAAAAATCTCCATCTTTAAAGTTTTAAAAATTTTTAATATAAAAGTTCTTTGCCCAATTTAGATAGTATAGCAGTTGGGTACATCTCATCGAAATTAAACCCGCGTTCAACTACACCAATCAACGATAGTCTATCAATGACTTTTCTGTCTTCTTCTTCTAATCGCCTTCCATTTTCATATTTTCTTAAAACATTGGCTTCATATTTTTCAAATACAGGTTTTTCTTCCATCTGGATATTTCACCTTCTTTCAATAAACAAAAGTATTTAAAAATGTATTCATCGCAATATTTTAAATGAAAAATTTGAAAAAATCATCTATTTTTCGTTTCAGATTTGTCAACGAGGGTTGATATGGTTTCTCCTAGCCAAAGCTAATTCCATGCTTGCATAAATCCATTTCTTAAGAACATCTAATTCCAATTCTAAACATTATATTTTGGACCGTCTTTCTTTCCAGCATTATAAATTATAACTACTTAAGGTCAATTGTTCAAATATATTTAAATTTAAGTTTAAATATTTTCAAGCTGTAACTATTGCGATACCAATAGCTTACGAAGAAGTGCTTTTTGGGGTAAAACTTTTTTTATGAATTTGAATATTGTACAAATTTAAATAAGCAATTTTACACATTTTTTTGAAAGAGACTATTATAGGCAAACATTCGAAAAGTGCATTTAATTTGATTCCATAAAACTGCTTTTGATAGCTCTTTTGTTCGTTTACCTTAAGCGTTCTTACTCTATCATAATTGAATGTTTTCATCTCCTCAATAATCAAGTTTTTCCCTAATAATTTAGCTTTTATTTTTATTCAATCTGACAAGCAGCACAGGCGTTTTATTGTTCAATAATCCAAAATCGAGTTATTTTTACATCATGTAAATGGAACTCTTTAATTTTTTTAATGTCATCATATTTCGTTACATTATGACTGAAACCATTTTTTGACACCTTTTGAGACGGTCCCCAACTTTTTTATTATTGAACGTCTTTTATAAGCTTAAACTGATTCAATGATTTTTCCCGCAAAACAGCGCAACATATAAATACTGTCAATTCCTGCTCTATGTATCATCGTAAATTAACAAAAAAGATACCCCCACGAAATCACACAATGCTATCAACTCCGGTTGGGGCGTGATATGGTTTTGTGATTTTAGGGGGGTATGTTTTTGTAAATCAGTTCAAATATTATAAGCTATTTGAAACTGATTAAGACATCATGAAAATAGACCCATATAAACACAAAGAAGTTTTTCTAAAATGGAAAGACAAAACCACAGGCGACATAAATGGAATAAGCAAAATCAATTCTGACATCATCCTTCAATACATCTCGGACATGGAAAATGGCCTGAATGTTTCCTCCAAAAGCATGAAAGGGCCGAGAAGTTTCATTCGGCTAAATAATCTTAGGCAACGAATGGTTTTCCTTGCAAAGTACATTGAACAGCACTGCAATATCAATCTTGTTGATTTAAGTGAAGAGCAGATAATTAAATTCTTTAATGCAATGCGAAACGGCACAATCAAAAGATTGGATGGAAAATGTTATAAGTCCGTCGTGGACTTCGTAAAGCCGTTCAAAGCGTTTTGGCATTGGCATATAAAGGTTAATAAAAAGAAGGGTATCGGAATAAAAGATATAACAGAAGATATCGATGTTTCAAATTCTAAACCTAAGTGGGTATATTTATCGCAGGAACAAATAAAAAGATTGTGTGACAATGCTAAACTTGAATATAAAGTTCTGATTATGTTTTTGTATGACACCGGCATTCGTAGTCCAACGGAACTGCTCAATATTCAGGCCGCTGACATATACGAAGACTTTAAAAAACTTCATATCCGCCAGGAAATCGCCAAAAAGGGTAGTTTCGGAAGAAAGATCAACCTGATGCTTAGTTCTGATTTATTAAAACAATACGTCCAGGATAAAGGATTGCAAAATAATGATCAGCTATTCGAAATTTCACCAATTGTTATTAATCAATATTTGAAACGTTTGGCAAAAAGAGTCTTAGGCGAGGGTATGAGTCTGGCGGGCGAGAAATATTCCAATTTGACTATGTACGATTTAAGGCATTGCTCCTGCTGTTACTGGCTGCCTCGTTACAAATCGGAATCTGCCTTAAAATATCGTTTCGGCTGGAAGAAGTCTGATAAAATTCACTATTATTCTGAACTGCTTGGTATGAAAGACACAATCACCGAAGAAGATATGCTTATTGATCTTACTAAAACTGAAATAGAAAAAAGACTCCTGAAAACTGAACAGGAAAATGAAATACTGAAAGAAAAACTACAAGCTTTTAATACCGATGTCATCCAACTTAAAGCCCTGATGCATATCTATATATCCAAAGTGAAGCAGTTTGAAGATTTACAACCCGGCTTATAGGCTGGTATACCTGCTAAGCCGGATTGTCGAATCTCTTATTTATCACAAAAAAAAGAGTTTTATGTCAGTATTATTTTACGGCATTCTTTTGGGGACGTTTGGCAAATTGCTGAGATCGAAGTAGCTGCTAATACATTCTTCGCAGCAAAAGAACAAGGTCTTGTCTAAAGGCACAAAGCCCTTCATTCCGATGACACCCTCGTCGATCTTTGTTGCGTCAACACCTACGTCGAGTTCTCGCTGGCAGTTTGCGCATATTATTTGGTTTTCCATAGTAATATTTGAAAAACTGGTTTAAAAGCAATTGAACTGAATTGCCAGGCAAAATTTGTTAGAAATTGAAAATCAAAAGTTATTTAAAGTCTAATAGAGTACTACTACCCCTGAATGACACTACTGTCAGGTGGTGACATTATAATTCGTGCAAACACAGAGCAAATCAGTTCATTTGCTAAAAAGGATAGTGTTGTTTTGGAGTAACCAATTGGCTCATTGCAGGTCGTCTGATCTGCGTGAGAAGACATTAGCCGGCTAGTGCATTATGATAATGCCTAGCAAAGTATACGAATGGATAAGGAATGAAGAAAGTCGAAGGGAGATACTGATGACGATAGCCCAGCCTTTAACCGGCAAGCAGATCGGCAAAAGAACAAGTATACCCGCAGATACTTGTAGCTATATCGTAGCAAAGCTCGTGGCCAGGGGGCTGTTGACCTGTCTCAATCCAGGGGCAAGGAACAGCCGATTATACTGGCTCACCGACTTTGGCATACAATGCCGCAAAAGGCTTCATCAGGATTTGGCCCTGGTATGTGAAGAATACGACTTACCCAACGTAGACTGGTCGCTATATGGCTGGTTATGCTTTAGCCATCGTTCTATTGTGATGAAAACATTAGCATCGCCAATGCAGCCATCTGAAATCAGGAGAATGATAAGAAAGAAAAAGGCAGGAATGAAGATTAGTGCCAATAATATCCGGGATGTTATAAAATTATTACTGGAAAATGGAATCGTACGAAAAGTATTTCTCAGAAAGAAAGTTCATCCAAGGTATGAATTAACAGATTCAGGACACAGATTCCGTGAGCTTCTTATCAGGTCTGAAACGACTTTTTAACAATACAGTTTAATTTTATTAATAGCCGTTCCCATATTGACGGATATGTCAAAATTTAGAAAATCTTTAGAAGAGAAAGCCGAGTTCCTGACATCAGTGCCCAAGCGAGAACAATGGGACAAGTCAATCCCATCAATAGTTCGTAGGGAAATAGCCTTGACGGTCGAACAGATCAAGCGTTTGAAAGAAAAGCACGATGAGCAATTCCTTCGTTTACTTCGCATCGAGTGTTATGTGGATACCGATTTGATGCAGCTTGAACAGCGTATACCCCGGTATGCCCCTTATCATTTTCCGGAAAAGGAAAAATTGAAGCAGCGATTATTTGAGATTGAAAAAGAGCGTCGGAATTTAAGTCTAAAACTGGAGGAGAAAACGCAGGGGCTTGAAGATAAATTGTTGTCGTTGATAAATAAACATCAGCAGCTTGATATTTAATGATGAATATTGAAAAAATCGCCGCCAAACTTAAAACGCTCATCCCAGATAGAATCCCATACTGGCTTAAGACAAGAGAACTCGCTGACCCGGAATTAAAATCATTGATTGAAAAACAAATCATCTCTACCGCCTACAAAACCTTCGGCGATTTCCACGATAAAATCCTTCTTTCGCTCCCACCCGAAAACAAATCTAACGGTTCATTAAATTTCGGAACGATTCTCTATGATAAAGAAAAACACCCCTTCGGAATCTCTAATACCGAACTCCTACAAAACATGGGTATATTCGGGCGTAGTGGAAGCGGAAAAACCAACTTTGCCTTTCATATTATCAAACAGCTTGATTCTCAAAAAATTCCCTACCTCTTTTTTGACAATAAACGAACGTTAAGGCATCTGATCCCAGGATTAAAAAATAAGGTAAATGTTTATACACCCGGCAGGTCATTGTCTAAATTAAGCTTTAATCCATTCGTAATCCCGCCGGGACTGGAAAATTCTGTCTATATCAATCAGCTTGTAGATGTTCTGGCAAATGCTTTTACTTTAGGTGATGGATCAAGAAGTATATTACAGAAAGCAATTTCTGCTTGTTATCGACAAGGCAACCATCCTCCTCTTGTAAAAGATGTTATAATGGAAATCGAAAAAATAGAATCAAAGGAGCGAGTAAGGGGTTGGAAGATTTCAGCATTGAGAGCACTTGAAACTTTAAATTTCTCAAACATCACAACAAACAGAACTTCACAAGAAGAATTAATGCAAAACTTAATTGAAGGAAATACAATTATTGAATTGGACGGCCTTGGCGATGGGGCAAGAAAATTTTTAATTCCAATATTGTACCAATGGATTTTTCAGGTTAAACTATGTTCTCCTGTCAGGGAAAAACTGACGATGGCTGTATTTATAGATGAAGCCCACTTGATATTTGACAACCGTTCAAGCGGGACATTAATGGAGCGTTTGCTAAGACAGACGAGGGAATTAGGAATCGCCACGGTTGTAATGGACCAAACGCCAAGTTTAATGTCCAAGGTCGTACTAGCAAATTGCTATACTAATGTTTTCCTGAATTTAGTAAGTGCAAGCGACCTTAGTAAAGCCGCCTCAGTTTGCCTGTTAGATCCTGACGAAAAAAAATACTTCAGTATGTTGCCGGTTGGGCAGGGAATTATAAAACTTCAGGATAGATGGATGCAGCCATTTCTTGTTAAGTTTCCTTTGATGGATATTCAGAAAGGGGCGGTCACTGATGAAGTATTATTGAGGTATTTCAACGAAATATCCTCGAAAACCACACATTCCCCCCGGAAGATGTCTGTACCGCCTGCATTTGACGGATTCCCGCGGATTCCCTTCGATGTTATACTCGAAAAACCAGCTTTGCAGATGCTTTACGATATACTTACACACCCGCAAGATGGTGTAAGACATCGCTACAGGCGTTTAGGCATCAGCGATAAGAAAGGACATCAGACTAAGGAAACGCTACTAAATCAGGGATGGATTGAGAGCCAGACTGTTGAGTTAGGCCGCACAAGAAAGATTATATTAAGGCTTACTAAACAAGCTAAAGAGACACTTGGGCTGGATACTGAAACACCTGAATATGGTTCCCTTGTACATGAATATTGGAAGCGTTTCTATGGACAGAAATTAGAACGTCAGGGCTATAAAATTGATTTCGAAGTTCCTCGAATATCTGGCAGAGTGGACGTTGTCGCCAAAAAAAAAGATGAAAAACTCGCCATCGAAATTGAGACCGGCAAATCCAATTTTATCCGGAATGTGCAGCAGGATTTAGCTGCCAGATATGACAAAATTATTGTCGTCGCAACTGACAAGTCCGCTTTCGATAAAATCGAAAAGAAGCTGATCGAAGCCGGCCTTTTAATTCCCAGAAGGGTTGAACTTGTATTGGCAGCGAAATAAATCAGGACATCTTTCCAAGATTCATATCCATTCTATGTCGCTGAATTTTCCGAAGTTTACCCTCAAGGGCCTGCTCAATTTTCTCGATAATCATCTCCTGCCATGGCCCTCTCATGGTCGATTCAATCAGGTAAATCCCATTAATACCGGCCTCTTGATACACCTTCATTTTGTGGGCAATCTGTTCGTTATATGAACTATCACCATTCATCCCAAAATATTCCAAAATCATTCCATATTCCGGCAATTTGAAATCAGGGTACCAAATTTTTGTCTTCCCTCTATCAATAATTGCCAATGGATATTCATATTGATATGCAATCTGCTGCATCTCAAAGAACTCTGCTATTTCTCTTTCACCTTTACTTTTGAATGAAGAATATTTATCGAAACTTGTCGCCTCCGCATTATGCGCATAATAAAACAAGCTGGACTATTTATACTTTTATATACTCAAGACCGTGGTTTCTGTTGT
This sequence comes from Planctomycetes bacterium GWF2_41_51, assembly GCA_001825665.1. GTDB lineage: Bacteria > Planctomycetota > Phycisphaerae > Sedimentisphaerales > UBA12454 > UBA12454. The sequence continues at coordinate 25,868 of MHXZ01000008.1, forward strand.
TCCGCTTCATATTGTTAAATTAGGCAGCTTTAACAGTTAACTCTTTTTAATGCAGGCACTTAAGTTCTTTGCTGATGTTCCGTTTCCAGGGGCTTTATCCACTCTCCCATAACTTACACACTCCCAAAGCATACCCTATTCCCCCCAAACACCGCCGCTTCCTATATCCGCCCGTTCCCAAAAACCACACCCGCCCGCGACAACGATCGCGGGCGGCCTTAGCCCCCCAAGACTACCACTCCGCCAAGTCAATAATATATCCGGTTTCGAAGAAACCCAATCTGCCCTTCGGGCTCATAATAATCCGGTCTCCGAAGAGACCTTATCTGCCCCTTGCGGGCTTCAATAACTCGACTTCCCCAGAAGTCCCAAAACCGCACAGACCAAAACTATAGTTTCAACGAAACCCCATCTGTTCCACCATACCCAATATCAGAGTTTTACAAAACTCCCACCTGTCTCATCAAGACCCAAAAACATATAAATAAAAAACTTAAATGGTTAGCTGAAGAATTCAGTGCCTTTTATGATTTTTATCAAAATAACCCTCTAATATCGCATATTAAATAACCGCTTGCGTCAAACACCAAAAGCCCAAAAACCTTAAATGGCTAACTGAGCAAAGCGAAGTGCCTTTTATGTTTTTTGGGCGTGCTTGAACTGCCCCAAGTCTATAACATCAACATCCCCGAAACTGCAAAAAACATCCTTCACCAACTTAAACCTTCCCGTCCGCACACACTTAACCGCCAAAAAAAGAAAAAGCCGGGATTTTAACCCCGACTTAAAAAAAACTACTAATTAGCCTTCCTTTCTAACAACTTGATATACCGAAGATCCAAATCATGTTCCAATTCTTCAAACAGCTCCTTATCTTTGCTATCAAGAAAACACCTTCCAAAATTCGTAACACAATTATACTCCAACAGCCTAAACCGTTCGATCAACTTCTTGAACGACATCTTCGAATAATCCGAAACTTCAATTTTCGGAATCTCCAAAACAATCTTATCCGAATCATTTTGGTGATAGTTGTATTCGTAAGCTAACCGATTACAAAGACCAACCCGCACCATAAATTGCATAAGCACCTCAGCGCTAATATCAACAATCGAATCATCTCGAGTCACAATGTCTGCCAAATTGTTATATATTTCGCTAAACTCCTCATCCGTAAAATATATTACGCTCATTCTTCACGTTTAAACAGACACACCCGTAATCCATCGAAATTCCAAATAAACTTTTTATCTTCGAACAAAAGTTCGTTCAATTCCTCTTCAGATATCGGAATGTTCAATATATCCTTGCTTGTTTCCATTTTATTACCTCCTGTAATTTAGTTATTACGTTTATAGTTCGCCAACTTTTCCCGAAAGGGAAGAACCCCCAAAAAATAACGGGTTCATTTAAAAATTTAAACAAAACTAAATAGCCTCTGCTCAAAGCCTTTAGCAATTCTTGCTTTGCTCAATCATATCTGAAGCTTCTTTCTTCGTGATTGAATCGCTAAACTCAACCCCTAAATCCTTCAAATAATTTTTCTGCTTTTCAGTTGCTAACTCATCATCCTTAGCTTCTGCTATAATCTTTGACCTTTTGTCTTTTCCGATTTCCTGCAAAATCGCAATTGCAACATCGTCGTTGCTGGTCTTCTCCTGAATAGCTTCGTATAGTTCAACATATTGGATTATACTTTTTTTTATTTCTGTTTTCATGTTTTTTCCTCCTTGCATTTTACTTTTTAAAGTGGTTTTTTCCCACTTCCCAAAAAAGGGAAATCTCAAAAAAAAGAGATTAAAAAAATATTATTGTTTCAGGCCTTCAAGTTCTCGCTTGCAACTTTGTTTGAGATTTTCAAACCCTTCGATTAATGCCTTGTGAATATGTTTGAATTTTTCCTTGTTAACACTTAAAGGGCCTGATTTGTACACATCAAAAAGCATGTGGTCGGGGATTCGCCCGTGTTCTTCATTGTTATAAACTACGGTGCAATTGGTCTCGTTGCATATCCTTATAATTTCAATAAAAAAAATTAATTCTCATATGAATTTTCGGAAATTTTTGAGGTTAAGTAATAGAAGACCGCAATTTTATTGGAGTAACGGGCTTGCCGTAAACAGTTACGATCTGCTTGGCACTTTTCTTTACCATCCTTCCAAATTGATCTGACCAGCTTCAAGAAAGCCGTCATCTTCCAGGCAGCTAATCGAATAGTTCACTTTATTCCAGTTTTCCCGGTTATGGTCAAATTTAATTATGTAATTGTACTCTTGCCTGCTTCCCTCGTCAGTCGCATACAAACCGCCGGTTCCTTCTTTAAATTCATTGACCAGCAAAAGCGCAAAATCGCCGACACCGTTGAATTGCAGTTTGCCTTCGATTCTGCTGAACCCATTGACAAAAGTGCCTTTATGAAAGAATTCTTTAAGTTGCTGTCCCCAGCCGTCCGGGTAACCGTCATACTGCTTATATAAGGCAAGCAGCAATTGCCCATCTTCATATATTCTGGTAGTACTTGTCGTTCCCATTTTTTTTTCAAAGCTGCTCACATTTATCCAGAGCAGCTTGGATTCGTTTAATTTTTTCCAGACCCCTTCGCCGCATATCGGCAAGGTTCTCTTTGCACTGAGCCATCGTCTGTTTGTATTCTTTTATGCCCAGACTTAAGCACGGCTGTGTGCAGACCCCTAAAGCCATTTCATCAGGAATCCTCTGACCTGCCAGTATATAGGCATAAGCTATCGACTGGCTAAGATCCATTCCTCCGCCGCACAGAGCGAGAAAAACCTCGCCTGTATCCTGGTTTTCCATAACGGTAAGACAGGTTTCTTTTACAACTCTTAAAATCTTCTCGTCATCGGGCAACCCGTACAACGGATAACTGTAATTTATTATTGGGTCGCAGTCATCTTCGCTGAATCCGCACTGCTCACAATATCCGCTGTATCGCATATTTGTTTCCCTGTTTGCCTCGTTGGAATCATTGTCCTGCGTTTTATGTCGGCAACTGTCTTCAGCAATCTGCCTACCGTGATTTATCCACTTATCAGGGCTCTCTTTGAATTCATCGTACCAATCAATGAAATGTGCTATGTTCATTTTAATCTAAATCATCTCCGTATTCTTCATATGGCAAATCTTCCATACAAGTCCACTGGGTTTTTATTTTAGCATTAGGATTTATTTTCTTTAATGCATCATATATTTCCTTGTGAGCTTCTTCTTCGCTCATCCCCCCATAAAGTTTCCCCTCGCCGTCAAAAGTTGCTTCACTTTCCCATGAAACAGTTTGTCCTTCCCAGCCGAATTCTTCAGAGCATACTTTCTGAAGTTGCTCTTCGGTAATCCCTGTGGTTACAACAAACAATCTATAACATCTGCTCATTTTGGTTTTAATTCAATAATTTAAGTTGTGATTTTTTCTTCACAGAAAAGAGAAGAAAAAATCGTTTTTCAAAAGATCAAGACAGATAAATTTATTTTGCTAACTCAATTCAGAAGTTCTTTATTTTTCAATATCGCAACTTCTGCTGCCATTAAGAATGAGTTTTTCTTTTTCGGATTTTTCATTCTTTCAATCAATACTTCAATTTCTGTTTTTCGTTTAAATAAAATCATTTAATTTGTGATAAATCCAAGTTGTATATATAGTCGTCAATCGCATCTTTTTCATCATCGGTTAAATCAATATTTCGATCTATCAATTCCCAACCGTCTTCATAGCAACAATCCAAAGTATCATCGTAACTTCGCCAAAATGAAATCTCTATATCCTTATTATTTACTTCTAACTCCAGGTAATAGTATCTGATTTGCGAAGTTAGTTTTGCATCTATTTGTTTTATTTCCATTTTTCAATATAGTTTTTAAATTCCTGGAAGACCTCAGTCATTGCCGTATTTAGGTCGTGATAACCACTTGCACTATATACTCCCTTGCAAAAATGATCAAAAAATCTTTCTGCATCCTGACCAGCTTCAAAGTATGTTGAATAAAAACCCTCGATATTATAGTGTGCAATATAACCACAATGCAAATGCAGATGCTGATATAATCTTTTTGTAAAATGCTCTCTTTTAAGACCGTTCTTCAGGAAAGTTTTCCAGTTCTGCAGAACAAGCTGCTTTTCGCCGGCTGTCATAAACGCTGCATCCGCAAATATATTGTTATTCTCTGTTTTCATCTTTATATAAATATTTTAATTTGAGATTTTTTTCACGCGAGTTAGGAAAAAATCGATATGGTTTTTTATTTTGCATATAGATTCAGTTGAACAAGTCCTTTCCCAGGTGAATTACTGATGCTGAAAGCATAACAGTAATACGCCAAAATTTGCACGAACGATAGTGAGTGCCTTTTTTGCAAAATTGGCACAGCCCCAGCTATAAAAAAGGGAAAAGGGCTAAAAGCCCTTAGTTAAAAATTATTTCTCCCGCGATATCAAAGTGTCCATTCTCCCACGCATCAGTGCTTAATGGATAGGCATCAAAGAACCTTTCGTTTTCTTCTTTTGCTCTATCAACCATTGTACGGATTTTGAAGATAGCCAAAACTTCTTTATCCGTTGCACAATATTGTTCCTGAACTTTCTGCTTAATTTTGCCTAATTCTTCCCAAAACTCTGAAAAATCAGTATCGTTGCACATTTCTTCAACATCTTCAAGAAAACTCATCATTTCCAACTGGGACACATAATTTTCTGTCGGCTTTGTTTTTGCCTGTGAAAAATCGGCAAGTTCCGACTGCTTATTTTTCTTTGAAGAAGAATTTTCCTGAATTGTCTGGCGAATTTCCGTTGCCTCTTTTTTAAAAAGAATTGCATTTGCACCTTTTACAAACCACTGTCCCTGTGATTTAATGAGGTCAAACTCTCTGCAAAGGTTTTCTGCCTGCATATCAAAATCAAGCTCTTCAGTAGCATACTTAAAGGCAAATGCCCAGCATTTTTTGTAGTCATCTCCAAGCTCTTCTTCCATAGCTGCTCTGGTTATTTTAACAGTCGAATAGTCATCGATTTCCTGTATTTGTTTTTCCATTTTTCATTTCCTCCTTACATCTTTTAGGCTCTCTGAATTCATTACCTTTTGAGTCCAAGGAACCTTGGGCTTTACTGAAAGGAAAGTCTCCCCCGTGAGGACAAAGTCCGAACTTTGCCAGACTAAGCGGGTTTCGCAAGAAACAGAAAACTTAAATGGTTAGCTGAAAGCGCCTTTTATGTTTTTTAGGGAAGGAGGCTGTTTGGTGTTCCCATTTTTGAGTTATTTTTGAATTCCATGAAGTAATTTGTAAGGTCTCTGGGTAGAGACGAAAGAAATAATTTTGTTTATAAACAAGAGTTTTTCGGGTATGATATAAGAGAATCAAGATGAACCTTTTTGACCATAGGAGATATCGTGGATAAAAAAGAAATTACAATTATGGATGATAATGCAACAAGAAAACAAAAATTCACCTTTCTTCCGGATTTCCCAACTTGTAGCGATGACTTTGGCTGTCATAAAAGGATAGCAGATAGTATCGCATATCAGATTAGTTCCGATGAAGAAAGCAAAATAATAGGCCTTGAAGGACCGTGGGGCAGTGGAAAATCCAGCATAATAAAAATGCTTGAAAAAAAATGGGAAGGAGATAAAAATATAAAAGTTTTTACATACGATGCTTGGGAGCACCAGGGAGATCATTTAAGAAGAGCATTCCTTGAAGAGTTAATAAAATCTTTAACAAAGGAAGATTGTAAATGGCTTGAAAATTGTCACAGTGACAAATTCTCTATTGAATCCTGTGAGAGAAAATGTACGAAAAATAAACGGGAAGCTTGTCCCGATTATGTTGTAAATAATCTTAGACAAAGATATGAATATAACGTCGTAAATACAGAACCTCATATTAGCAAGGGTGGAATAATATTTGGCATAGCAACTTTATTAATGCCAATAGGGTTGGCGGCATACGAAAGTAATAAGTGGTACATTAAAACAATTTCTTTGTTATTGATGCTTGCTCCTGCATTAGTTGTTTTTTTCAAAATTCTATGGCTTCTAAAAAACAAAAAAAATGTAAACAATTTATTGGGTGATTTCTTTGGCAAATCAGAAGAAACCGCAAAATATACTACCCAAAAAACACCCGAACCAACAACCATTGAATTTCAGGAATATTACTGGAATTTGCTAAACAAAGCGTTAGAAAATAAAGAAAGAAGATTAGTAATTGTTGTTGACAATCTTGACAGGGTTGATTCTGACGATGCTTTGAAGATTTGGTCAACATTAAAAACTTTTCTGGATGATAAAAAACCTGCTGGTGTAGACGATAGGATCTGGGTGATAGTGCCATATGCCCATGATAAAATTGACAAACTTTGGACACAAAATGGCGATAAAGAATTAGCTCTGCATTTTAAAGAGAAGACTTTTCAAATTAGATACCATGTGCCAGAGCCTTTAACCTCAAAATGGGAAGATTATTTTCATAATAAATTGACAGAAGCTATTGAAATCAACAACAAAGATATTCATAATTGCATTTTTAATATCTTTAGAATAATTGCATTGCCCAAATATAAGAATATTCCAACACCTCGCGAAATGAAGATTTTTATTAACCGAATTGTATCACTCGCATTTTTATTTTACGAAACAAAAGACGCATCGCTAGAAGAAATCGCCCTTTACGCGGCTTTTGAATTAGCTCATCCAGATAAATTCCAACAATTAGCAACAACAGAAATTGAGAAGGAAAAGGTCATTACGCAAATTGCAGGTTCTGATTTTAGAAGAGGTTTGGCTGCAATACATTACGGAGTTAAGAGGGAAGAAGCAGATGAGGTGATATACAAGCCAATTATCGAAGAATGTATAAAATCTGGAGACTGCGAAGAACTTACACCAATGCTGAATTCCCCAGTTGCACAAACGGTCTGTAGAAACTATCTACATGATATTGCATATTGCTGGCAAAATTTGAGTGAATTTTTGAGTGCATCTGAAGCTTTAAGTGATTTCGAACCAGAGAATAGCTCTTGGAATATAACGCAGTGCTTTGAAACACTTTCCCACCATATGTTAACAAATGTAAGCTTTGATAGTTTTAAACCAAAGGGAAGTTTGACAAATTCTAACGTTTTAGATTTAATCAGGATTATGGCATTTTGCCCGGATATCAGCAACAAAATAATTGACAGACTTAGCATTACTTTGACAAAAGAATATTTTGGTGAAAAAGCCAAAGATGAAATATTCATTGAAGCTACATCTGAGCAAATAAACGAAAAACTAAGTCAATGGGTCTCCGCGGTAATACCGATAGTGAAGCATATAGAAAATAAAAATGAGGACTCAACTATAAGGTTATACCTTGGAAAATCGGAACATTACGCTACTTTAATTGGTTTTGTTCATAGTCAGGATATAGAATTAATAAAATACTTCTGTCCGAAAGCAAGAGTTAAAAAGGATTATTTTAACGCATGTATTGCTGAAATAAAATCTGGAACTATAACCCCCCGATCTGTCAAAATCATTGAGAGCATACTCAAAATGCAAGTTGTAGATGACACAGACAAAGCTTTAATAGCTCAGGGCATAACACCAGCGTATTCGAAATTTAACGCTGAACAAATATCACTGATGTACGACATTTTGTATCAAAATCGAAAAATAGAATATTTCAAAGAAGAATTAGAAAAGTTAGTTACGGGAAATTTGGCATTTAATGTTTTAAGTAAGTTTGTGAATACGCCAATTGCAGCCGCTCGATGTCTTATTAACATATTTTTATTTTCAAAAAATCTTCCGGCCAATATCTCTCCGCCCTTCCAGGATGTACTTAATGACCCAAAGGAAAATGTGATCGCTGAAGTCAGCAAAACAATTCATACATATAATATATTTGAAGATATTTGCAATTCTTTGAGTGACGAAATAAAGGTATCAAAATGCTGGGGAGAGGTTTTGAGAAGTTTTGTGAGCAATAAGGATCTAATTTCCAACATCATTGTGAAAATATTTCTTGCTGATCATAGTTGCATTAAGAATCATCTTGATATGCAGTTTGATAATGAGGATAAAAAAGAAAATTATTATGATATTCTTGTAAAATATTTAGCCAGAAAAGGCTTATTGGGTGAATTAGAAAAAAAACCAATTAGTTCAGATTTCGGCAAAACATACTATCTAATCATTTCAGATGATGAAATTGATACCAAAAAACTAGAAAAAAAAGTATGTGAAGAATTCGAGCATGTTAAAATCGATATATGGTATGAAGAACTATGTAACGAGTCGAGCTATTATGGATTTCTGGATATAATTATTGAGCTAATAGACAAAGAGCACAATCTTAGCCTTGGTGACAAATTTACAGATGCTCTTATCAAACATGCAAAAGCTCTAATGAATCATGAAGAAGATGTAGAAGAAGTAGGAAGTTTGGCAAATTCATGGGACAAATTGCTACAAGCTTTGTCAGATTCATACAGAGATAAGTTCAGAGAAGAATTATTGGAGGTTGTCCTTGCAAATGATGGTTCAATACTTTCTTTACCAGAAGTTTATAAAGATGAGATTAAAATAGTTCTGAAGAATCTGGATAATAAGCCAATTATGAAGACTCATAGAAAAGATTTTATTCACCATCCCTGTATAAAAATCGTAGAAAATAAAAACTTAAAAGAATTAGATTGGATGTTTGACATTCTATGCTCTGACAAAAAATTATTAAAAGAGGCTCAAAAAAGTCATCGCGAAATTATAAAGGATAGCCTTAAGGATTTCCTGTTTGAAGAATATAACAAGGAATCTAATGAAGATAACGAATCAGGCAAAATTGAAAAAATAATAATCCAAGATATTGCTAAACAATTGGGAATAAATTTAGAAAAACAATCCCTGGATAATGAACTTCATCATTTATTAATTAATAATAAATGGACACTTTTTTACAATCCAAATAAGCCTAATGCTTTCAAGCCAATGGTTTTCGGTAAAGGCGGAGAAATCATAGCAGGCAAAAACAACAATGAATCGTCATGGAGAATTCCGGATGGGCATTTAGAAATGGTCAATTCCGAAGGTAAAATTCATAGTCGTTTTATATTTGATAAAAAAACTATGAGATTCAATCATACCAATGATCCGGATACCTGCTCAGTATCAAGAGATTCTATTAAAGATCAATATATGATTTTAAATGAGGGAACAAAATAGAGAAATCGTTAATGTAAATTATAGCTTGCCTATGATACCGCATTTTGCAGAGAATGTTTTTTGGGCTTAGGGTGTGGCTTTGGGCAAACAATAAAAGTTGTGGCCGGGGACCAAAATAAATTTTCAAATCCGCTTCCAAAGAAAACATCTATAAGCTCTATTATATGATTTATCTGCTATAACATTCTCTGAATATATAACATCTTCTCTTTCTAAAAGCAGTTTTGCAGTATTTTCTGCAGCACCAATAATTTGTTCTCTGGTATAGACTCGTGAAACAATAGTATTGTTTGGATCAGTAATGAAATGTCCTTCATGGTACTTTTCCTTGAGCCAACAATAATATTCATCTGACTCATCAAATGTAACCAGAAATAAACATCCACCTATTTTAGAAATTTCGGCCAATTTTTTAAAATATATTTTAAAACTGTATAGTTTTAAAATATTCACAGAGGATGTAATATCCATTATAACATCAAAAAAGTTTTCTCGAAACGGAAACCTTTCTGTCATCCTGTGAATTTGAAGATGTATTTTATTTTCTAACCCGTACTTTAAAGCCTTTTCTTTAAAAATATTAAGAGGTTCTTCTATAATGTCTGTACCAAAAATTTCAGCTCCATTCTTTGCAAATGGTAAACTGTTCCTGCCGACGCCGCATCCTATATCAAGAATTTTTAGAGCAACTGTGTCACTATTATTATTATCTAAGTAGTTTATAAGAATAGAAAGCGAAGGCGAAGGTTTTAAAGCCTTAGTAGATGTATATGTGCCTTTTTTTAAATATTCTTGCCGCCAAAACTCATTCTGTCTATCAAGCTGATAAAATTGATTAATTTGACCAATGTAATTTTTGCGCATATAATTGAAGAACTTAATAATTGCACTTGTTTTGTAATCTAAAAACGTCATTTTACTTACTGGGCAGAATGTTCTCCTATTAAAATATAGGGTCAAATCAGCATATATGCCATCACGAAGATATACACGATTACCATATTTTTTAGTTGATGCGATTATCACTTGTGTATCATTGAGATATCCGGGGTCAAGATTAATCATCCGAGGATGACCTGGTTTTTGGGTATCCCTAAAAACTTGTTCTATTTTGGCAGTATTGGATAGAAGCACAGGTATTGTTAAAGTTTTGCCGGATTTAAATGGAGATACTATTGTTCCATCAATAGTTTCTGTCGCCGGTGATAAGCCTGTTGTAGGCAGACCTGCAAAACAGGATAAGTTCTTCAGCCCTGAAATGGTGGCAGAGCAGTTCAAAAAACTTATGAGCGAAGTAAATGAAAATGGTAACCTGTTGCGGTTATAACTTCGCCGGATGGAACAGAATATACACCTGTTATGTTCTCAGCTGAAGTATTAAGACACCTCAAAGAAAGTGCTGAAAAGATTGAGGGTTGTGAATTCAAAAGGGCTGTTATCTCAGCACCGGCTTATTTTGAAGAGCGTGCGCGTCAAAGAACAAAAGACGCCGGGAAGATTGCAGGCTTTGCAGAGGTTTATATCATAAGCGAGCCTGTTGCTGCTGCAACTTATTATGGCCTGACCAAGGGGAAGGATATGACAATCGCAGTTTTTGATTTTGGCGGCGGAACGTTTGATATTTGCATTTTGGAAATAAAAGATGGTAATGTTAATGTGCTCGCAATAGCTGGTGACCCGGAGTGCGGCGGCTCAAATATTGATGAATCAGTTTTTCAAAAACTCAGAGAATTCTGTAAATCAAAAGGAAAGATACTTGATAAGGAAAAAGATTTTGCAGAATGGCTTGAACTCCTGGATTCCTGCAAACAGGCAAAAGAGATGCTCTCTCAAAAAGACAAGACTTTGATTCCTATAAAAATCAAAGATGAAAGAACCTCTATGGAATTAACCTATGATATGCTTAAACAATGCTCTGCGGATGTAATTAAAATCCTTAGAGATTGCTGCAAGAAAGCATTGGAAAAAGCGGGTTTAAAGGCATCTGATATTGATAAGGTGCTTACAGTCGGAGGAAGCAGCCGTCTAAGATTTGTTCCTGAGATCATAAAAGATGTCTTTGAAAAAGAACCTATCGGCGATGCCGATCCTGCCTTGACTATAGCAATGGGCGATGCAGTTATCGGTGCGGTGCATTTCGCTGAATCTGATGATAAAATAATGGTAGAAGGAAAAGAATATTTACCATCAGCAATAAAGATTCAGCAGATAGCTGCCAGAGATTTATGTGTAGCTGCCGTTCGTAAGAGAAAACAAGGCGATACTAATCTATATAATTCACCCCTTATCCCTGCCGGCTCTAAATTGCCTTTTGAAGCAAAAGAGTATTTTAGCCCGATCGAAAGCAGGACTACTGCCGTTTCAGTTAAACTAATCGACGGTCCTCCCGGTGAATTGTCTGATAATTTTACACCTATTGAAGAAGCTGAAGTTATGGTTCAGCCGACAGATGCAGTTAATAATAACGACAGAATAGAATTTACAATTCGCATGGACGAAGAAGGTCTGGTGGATATGAAAGTCAGAGACAAAATTTTGAATAAGCCTGTCCCTATTAAATTTAAATTTCATGCCGGTTTGTCCGACACTCAAATTAATGAAATGAAAACTCAATTAGAAACCAGACACAAATAGGAGGTCAAAAAATGAAAATTATATCGTCTTTAATGAAAGTTATAGATTGCTTAAAAGAGCCAGGCATTACAGAAGAATATGGTTTGAAGTCAAGCAGTTATTTGCCGGTTGTTAATACAGCAAACGCCGCCAGAGATACAATTATAGTGACGGATGAGTCATTCAGTATGGAAAATGATGATTTCAAACCGACACGGCTTGATGGCGCAATTGAGGCCGGTATTCAATATGTTAATTCCAGAGATAATCCTGATGATAGGGTAGCTGTGGTTGGTTTCAGTACTGAGGCAAATATAGTATTGCCGTTAACAAGTATCAAAAACAAAGGAAAAATTGTTGAAGCAATGCGCTGTTTGAGAATAGATGGAGGAACAGATATCAACGAGGGCCTTAAAGCAGCAGTAGATATTTTCAACAGAGAAACCATCAATTCTCAAAGATATGTTATTTTGCTCACTGATGGTCATGGCGGCCAACCTCTTGAAACATCTGCGATACTTAAAAACCAATATTATGCGGTTATTGAAGTGGTTGGTATTGGCGGTACACCCATGGTGGTTAATGAACCGTTACTTCACGATATAGCCACTACCGATGCAGATGGATTTACTCATTATCGATTTATCAAGGATTCAGTCAGTTTAAAAAAACATTACAAAAATCTTGCTACGGCTCTGGAATGGAAAGGAATCTAAAATGACTGAAACAGAAGCTTGTAAATTATTAGATATAAGCATTTCTGCGAGTTTTGCCAGAAAACAGCAGGCGTACCGAAAGATACAAAGAAAATTGCAGTTGAGTATTGCTCCGGGCAATCCCCAATCAGAACGTAAAAAAGCGTGGAAGCAATTAACACAATTGGCCAGCGCATGGCATGTTTTAAAAGAGACAAATAATAGTAAGCCGTTTGTTAGAATGATGCCCAAGACACTTGCGCAATCATGGCAAACACTTGCTTCGCGAATACCTGTTCCAGAGCCTGTAATTGTTTTCCTTGTGATTATGGTAACTATATTAGTGATTATTGGATTATTCAAACTATGAAAGGAAGAATTAAAAATGAACCCACTAAATTATTTATTAGGATGTTTCCTGTATTTTATCTGTGTCGGTCTTGATATTGCGATGTTCTTTTTGCAGATAAGACTGATTCAGAACTGGAAAACTGTTAGCTGGCTGGTGCCGTTTGATAATGCCGGCAAATTTCTTGTCGATGCGATTTCAATGAAAGTATCTGGATATTTGAAAACTCAAAACCAACTGTCGGAAAGAGGAAAACTTATTATCGCGCTGATTGCTTTTGCGTTGTTAAAAATAATTCTTGTTTCAGTTATTAATGCAAAATGAAAGGACAATAACCATGCCAGACGCTATTGCTACAATTCTTTTAGTTGCCGTTTTTATAATACTAATGGTGGTCATATTTAATGCTGTAAAATCGACTTTTAACTTTAGCAGATTTGGAAATCTCATTATGGCCGTATGCGTATCCACATTGGCAGTAATTGGAATGAACCGATTTTTAAAAGGTTCTGAGATAGTTATCTTGTTGCCTTATGCAGCATTGGGCATAACTATTCTTTCGATACTATTGCTTTTATTTATTGGGCGGCAAAAAAACAAAATAATGCTATTGTTCCCATGGCAACGGACTAAAAAAATATCTGAATTTGAAAAAGAGATTTCTGAAATACACAACAGACATCGAAGAAATGACCATTAATTATAATGCGTTAAACACCCATAATAAAAAGTTAATAAAATGGAAATCAGATAATACAATCGACTGTGAATAACTGATCCCGATATGGAAAACAAAATTTTGCAAACAGATATAGTCCTTGCTGAAAAACAAAAATTCTTTTCTGACTTAATGACAGAGGGAGAATTGATATTATTTCTTAGAGTTCCGGAAATCAGTAATTCAGAAGATTATCATAATGTTATTGAAAATCTCAAACGTATGCACGGGTTGCCAAGAATTCATATATGTGGAAAAGCCCTTTATCCGAGAGAGGCCATTTTGGAATGGGTCAAAACCAAAACAATTGCCGAAAAATAATATTTGCGCTTTCCTTCATCGTCGCTATAATTAGGGCTGGATCGGTTTTGCTAGTTGTAGCTCGGCAGAAAGGAGGTAATTTTATGAGCAAACAACTGGTAAACTTAAGAAATAGGCTTTCGCGTGATAGGAATAGGATTACTTATTTCCTTGATTTCATCGATGAGCAAGGCAAGAGACAAAGGCTTTCTCTTGGGCATAGCAACAAACGATTAGCGGAAAAGCAGCGAGCCGAAAAAGAACATGAATTACTTAGAGGTGTTGTTACACCCGAATCAATGAAACTCAGCAAGTTTATGGAAGACAGTCTTACGAAAACTGGTAAACAAATCAGGCAAAGCTCTAAAATAGAATATGAAAGAGCAATGAATCACTTTATTGATGCTGTCGGCAACATTGATTATCAATTTGTTACGCACAGGCATGGTGAGCATTTTTTGCAATATGCTCTCGATAAAGGTTGGAGTAAGGCCACTGTCAAGAAACGACTGCGTGAAATTAGCAGGTTCTTTCAGGTTGCTGTGCTTCGAGGTCAACTTGATGAAAATCCATTGAGAAATGTAAAAGCTCCAAAAGCCCCTAAGAAAAACATTCGCATATACTCCCTTGATGAATGTCGCAGGATGCTAAAGACGGCAACAGAATATAAAGGGCAAGATGGCTTAAACTGGGCCTTGCTAATCACTCTCGCCTTGACGACTGGTATGCGGAAAAGCGAAATACTGAATGTTGTTTGGGACGACATTGACTTTGAGAAAATGACTATAGATGTTCAGGCCAAAAAAGAGACTGAATATACCTGGCAGTGGGATGTCAAGGATTCTGATTACAGAACTTTGCCGCTTACCGAACAGGTAACACAGGTGCTAGCTGATCTTCAGACAAATTATCCGGCCTGCCATCCTTATGTTTTAATTCCTCCTGCAAGATATGACCGTATTCAACACCTTCGAAGGCAAGGAAAATGGGATACAGTTAGTGCAAGACTTAAGATAGTAAATAATTTTACTCGCCAATTTAGTGAAATACTAAAATTGGCAGCAGTCAAGCACGGCACATTCCACGACCTGAGAAGAACCGCCTTGAGCAATCTGATTGCCGAGGGGATTAGCGAATACCACGTAATGAAAATTGCAGGGCATGCCAAGTTTTCGACAACCCACGAATTTTATCTTGAAGTTACAGGCGATGTTTTGTCTCAAACAAGAAAAGCTGTCGAAAAAGGACTTGTGCAGAATTTGGCACACATTTGGCACGCACCCCATTCCGAAGAGGTCTCGGTAAAAAATAAAGCCTCGTAAGTGTTTAGCTTACAAGGCTTTATCTAACGAGGCCGAAGGGGCTCGAACCCTCAACCTTCGGATCGACAGTCCGATGCTCTAGCCAATTGAGCTACGGCCCCGAAACTTATTGAACGTACTAAAATAATCATTAAAAAAAGTTTGTCAAGCTATTTAAAACCTTTTTTTGACGTTAGTTAGATGTTTTTTTATGGAAAAAGCACGTATTTTGGGACTATCAATACACAATATGTTGTATCCTGCCTTATTTGCCTAAATAGCGGTTTCGGCACCAATTAAATTAAGATAAACAGGCCTGATAATCTGCGTTAATAGGGCTAAAAACGCAGTTTTAAAGCTATTATTGGGTTTTTAAATTTAAATAAAAAAAATGAAACTTTTTTAAAGTTTTGATTTTCATACAGACGATATCAGTATTGGAAGTAGTAAATAGTAAGCCGTTAAGGAATGACGGGACACAACATATAGGGGTTCGGTAGGGCGAACAGCCAAGACCCCTGAGTTAAGCCGGGAAAAGGGATTTTGACGGCCTAAGTTGAAAATGTGAAAGGTTTGAGCGGAATGGAACAAAGTAAAATCAACAAATTTTTTCCCAGAAAAAGATTAACTTCGAATCAAAATGGATTTGAAAAATTGAATTCCATAGACGATTTAAGCACGGAAGAAATTCTGCAAGCACCTGCCAAGACACCACTTGGGCAACTTCTTGAAAAGATAGCAGAACTGCCGGAAGTCAGGTATGAAAAGATATCGACAGTACGGCGACAAATCTGTATGGGCGAATATCAGCTCGATGAAAAACTCGATGCATCTATAGATATGCTGCTGGAAGAACTCATCGTCGAAAAGTAGACCTCCAAAATACCAATCTAAATTTAAAAGGACTTACGGCCGGTCAATCTGCTGTAAGTCCTTTATTTTTGGGCAAAATTTCAGATTTATTCCACATTTCCTTTTTCACGTAAATAAAGGACTTATGAACGGTTTTTAACACACAAGCTTCTGATTGGCAAATACTTATGACGAATTTGCGAAAAATGAACAATTTTGCAAAAATTTGACAATTCTGTTCGGCACTATAATTGCTAAAGCCCCTTATATGGCTCATTTATGGTGCAATCAGTTATTTACAAAGATTAGTTGC
>MHXZ01000009.1 GCA_001825665.1 Planctomycetes bacterium GWF2_41_51
AGCCATTTCTTTATACATCGAATGACTCGCGAGTCTTTGATTCGGTGCTCAATGAACTTCATCAGCCATTTGTGGTCGATGGTGTCAAAGAATCCACTATCGCTTGTGAAAATGACAAGCGTGTTATCATCTATATTCGTTTTTTTAAGTACATCGAAAATTTTGCCTACATAGTTGTCAAGTTTGCTTATCATGGCAGCATGACATTTTTGTGCATCCGGCCATTTTCGTTTAGCATAAATCCCTTCATTTGGAACTTCCATTCCGTGTCGCCCTAATACACCAGGAGCTTCTCCATTTGCATGTGGAAGCGTATAAGCCGCATATAGAAAAAACGATGAATTATAATTATTCTCTATATAATTAATTATCTCTTGAGTAAATAAGTCATTACTATAATCCAGCCGTTCTGTTGCTGCTCCGCCATATTCAAGAACTTCAGGATTTTTACTCCTGACAGGACGCTGGACAATATTTCTTAGAAACACTTTCTTTTTATTACGCCAGAGAAACTCCGGATAATAATTATGCGCGTGTACCTGATTAAGATATCCAAAAAAATAATCAAAACCTTTTTGATTGGGCAAACCGTCTGCTTTTCCACCTAATCCCCACTTACCTATAACAGCAGTTTTATAACCTGCTTCTTTGAACATTTCAGCTACAGTATAATCCTGTTTTAACAAAGAAGCCCCCGGAGTATTATCACGAATCCTGCAATGGCCAGTATTCAAGCCTGTCATCAGAGAACAACGAGAAGGGGCACAGACAGTACTTCCTGCATAATGTTGAGTAAACTTCATCCCTTCAGCAGCCATTCTATCTATGTTGGAAGTTTTAATTATTTTTTGACCATAGCAGCCCAAATCCCCGTAACCAAGATCATCAGCAAGTATAAAAATTAAATTTGGCCCGTCACGTTTAAACGCCTGCGTTCTGCTAAAATTTCCACAGCCTTTAAGAAACATCAATGAGGCCGTTTCTGCTCCTATAAGTTTTAAAAATTCTCGCCTTTTCATTTAAAATCGATCAAAGTGCAACCTAAACTAAACAGTGATTCCAAACATTTTTTCTTTCAAATCCAGATAATAAATATAATCCTCTTGTTTGACATTTGGAGGACAGCGATGATCACAAAAAGGAATATAACCTCCTCGTTCAACATAAGGCACAAGCGTTTCCATATATTTTTCTATAGCTTGCTTTCCTTCGCCTAAAGCCATTTTGTCAAATCCACCCATAATTCTTAATTCTTTTCCGTATTCGTCTAAAAGGGCTGATGGATGGCAGCAGCAATTAACTTCGAAAGGAAACAAGCAGTTTATTCCACTTTCAAGCAGCATAGGAAGAATCGGCCTAACATCTCCATCGCAATCTGTGAACCATATATCGATATTATGTTGATGTAGTTTTTTACTAATGCGTTTATAACGAGGAACAACTACATTTTTGAAAAAATCAACTGAAACGATGGGACCTGATTTGAAACATATATCCTCCCAGCCGCTTGCGAAATCAAAATCAATTTTTCCAAGCACCTGGTCGAGAATATTTTCGGTTAATTGACAGCTTGTCTCTACCATATCTTCGACCATATCAGGGTAATCGAAGCAGGCATACGCAAGTCCTTCAAAGGTAAGCATATTACGAATTTTGCCAATCATCGAACCACAATATATTCCCAATGGGTAATCTCTGTAAGCAGGATGTTGTTTTATAAGCTCCTCTACATTCAATTTCCTTTCAGGAATATTTACATTGAACCTTTCTTCCTTAATTCTTTTCCAATCATCAGGCGTTTTAATCGAACTTTCGAGAAAATGAGGAATGGTGTCGTGGCCATCGGCAGGGACTTCCGCAATAAGACCGTCACAATTTTGCAGGATTTTTTTATTTCCTCTTATTTCAATTACTTTTTGTTCGAAAGAAGGGTAAATCCAATCTAGGCCCCATGCTATTTTGAATTTATCGAAATTGAAAAATATATCCGCCTGGTCATTGTTTTTAATGTCATTATCTTTAAAAATCGACCATAGGTTATAATTTTCATTCCAATAACCGAATTCCATATTGAAGCAACGATCAACGGGCTTATAGTGCATTTGATTATTAAATCGCTGACGATCGGTTATTTCACTTTTCCATTTTTGCCTTATTGGTTTTATACTCATATATTTTTGCCATTAGTTTCTATAATATTTTTATACCAAAAACCTGAATCCTTAATTATTCTCTTTTGAGTTGGAAAATCTGTGTATACGATTCCGAATCGTTTGCTAAATCCGTGTGCCCATTCAAAATTATCCATTAAAGACCAGAGAAAATAACCGCGTATGTCTATACCGGCATCGGAAGCATTTTTGAGTTTTGTCAAATATCTTCGTAAATATTCAATTCTTTGCGGATCATGAACTTTACCATCAGGCGAAATACAATCAATAATGGCTGTTCCATTTTCCGTTATAATAATTGGTTTTTTATATCTCTCGTAAAAAAACTTCGGCCCCCAATAAAGTGATCTCGGTTCAGTTGGCCAGCCCATCGGCGTAAACCAATGTCCCGGCTCACGTGGAATCTCAACGATATTGCCTTTATCATCGGCGGTAACCTGTTTTGCGAAATAAATATTAAGACCGAGATAATCAATCGGCTGATTGATAATCTCCATATCCTTATCATCATATTCAGGTAAGGCAGAACCATAAGCTTTCAATCCCTCTTCCGGGTATTTGCCAAACAAAACAGGGTCTATCCACCACGCTGAATTGTAACAGTTCAAAGGCTTAACGCTAAATGTCTCTTTTCTTGCTGCTTCTATGTCTTTATCGGAACTTTCGTCATAAGGAACGGATAATTCTCCGACTGGAGCATAACCAATAATTGCAGGCTGTTTTGAACAGCTTCGAATTGTCTGCACTGCTTTGCCATGGCTTAATAACACATTATGGCCTGCAAGAAGAACTTCAGGAAACGCAAGTTTTATTCCTGGTGCGTGTTCGGTTGAGTTGTGTCCCCAATGAATGAAGCATTGCGGTTCATTAAGTGTTATCCAATTTTTAACTCTGTCTGAAAAATTGTTCATCAAAATTTTAGTGTAATCAGCAAACCAATTCGAACTTTCAGGATTTAACCAGCCGCCCTTCCCAAAAAGGCTCTGCGGATAATCCCAGTGGAAGATTGTGATGAAAGGCTCGATATTATTTTTTAATAATTCATCTATAAGATTATTATAAAACCGCAAACCCTTTTGATTAATTTTTCCCGTACCCTGCGGCAGGATTCTCGTCCACGAAATAGACATACGATAATTCTGTATGCCCAAATCCTTCATTATTTTTATATCTTCCTTATACTTATGAAAATGATCACAAGCGGTGTCTCCAATTTGATTTTCAAATATAACACCCTGTCTTTTGCATTTCATATCCCAAACAGATTGACCTTTGCCATCAGCATCCGCTGCACCCTCGATTTGATAAGCCGCAGTTGCAACGCCCCATTTAAAATCTTTACAAAAACCTATTTTATTCATTTACTTTTTTTCCTATCCAGCACAAGTTCAGATAAATCTTTTTGCTTTTGCGGAATGACAAAAGAAACTAAATAACCAGAGATAAAACAGGCCGCAATTCCGATACTTGCGTATAAAACAAAATATATTTTAGTGTATTTGCTTATCCAAAACAATACAGCGGCACCAATAAAAGCCCCGATTATAGCCGCAGTACCACCGACTCTTTTTGTAAAAATACCCAACAGGAATAATCCGCACATCGATCCCCCAAACAAACCAAGAATAGACATAAACGATTCCCACACTGATTTTACATCAGCACTTGCAAACAGCAAAGCTAAAGCAGTTCCCAAAACGCCAAAGAGGAGAACACAGATTCTGGCAAGAATCAAATAGGACTTTTCAGTTTTTAGAAGTGAAAATCTTTTGAAAAAATCAGTTACGACAACAGTTGAAATACTATGTATGCTGCCGGAAACAGTAGATTGAGCGGCAGCAAAAATACCAGCTACTACGATTCCTGCTATACCTGCGGGTAATCGGCTTGAAATGAAAAGCGGAAATATGGCGTCATTTTGATATGCTGGGTCGAGGCCTTGAGGATTCTGTTTATAAAATACATATAACGCAGTGCCGATAAAGAAAAACAAAAATGTCGCGACAAGACCCGCCGCAATACTTGTTATAAAAGAATCCCTGACCTTCTTTGCGCTCGAAACGGACATATAACGCTGAACAATAGCCTGGTCAGAAACATAAGGGACAAGGTTTTGTCCGATACCGCCGATTATCATTACCCAAAGAGCTGATGTGTAAAAACTTGTATTCGACCAATCCCAATTAATAGTATGGAATTTCGCGTTAGCCGAAGCAACAGAAATAAATTCACCAAGACCTCCATTGAGGTCATTAATCATAATATAGAGGCAAAGTCCGGCACCACCTAAAAGTACAAGACTTTGAACAGCATCGGTCCATGCTACTGCTTCAAGGCCTCCCATTGTACAGTAAATAACCGTCAATATCCCCGTCAGCAATATACACGCATTAACGCTCATATTAGTCATAGCGGAAAGTGCTAATGCCGGCAAAAACATTACAATCGCCATTCTGCCGATATGGAACAAAATAAAAGATACTGCCGCAAACAGCCTTACAGCCACGTTAAATCTTTTCTCAAGATATTCGTATGCGCTGGTAGCATCTATTTTAATAAAATATGGAACTACATAAATCAAAATGAAAGGCGCTACCGGAAGGCCAATAAGATTTATCATTAAGAAAGTCCAGTCGGTACAATAAACTTTCGCAGGAATAGCAATAAATGTTATTGAGCTTAAAAGTGTGGCAAAAATACTCAAGCCTGCGACCCATGACGGAACGCGTTTGCCCCCACGGAAGAAATCATCCGTTGATTTGTTTCGACGCATAAAGTATGCGCCCACAGCTATCATACCAGTGAGGTAGATAAGTAGTGTAAAAAAATTTATTTTTCCGAAAACGGTAGATTTTTTCACAAGTTCTGCCTGCCAGACCTGCGGCGTGCGAATTCGAGGGCAAATTTCGCCTGAAGGAATCACAATACGATTCTCCCATCTCACGGCTGTTGTGGTAACCTGGCTTAGCGGCATTTTCCCGACTAATGTAAAACTATCGGTGATTGTATGGTACGCCAGAACATTTCTTGCAAAACATCCCGCATTATTCGAATCCATTGATTCAGGAGCAGTTCCTGAACCGAAAATCAAAATATGACTTTGACCGACATCTATACCAGTTAAGGCATTAATAGCTGCCGGCGAGTTAGAACATTTCTTCCAGGGATTTTGTGCAGCCTGATATTTTGAAGGACTAAATTCATATACATCATTGAGCGGTATTCTGTTTGCATCTTCCGGAGATTTCTGGTATCTGCCGCCAATAACATAAACACAATATTCTTTCCCATTATGCTGAGCGACGGTTATATTAAACGCTCTTTTTTCGCCGGGCCAAACAGGCAATTGTTTCCAGCTAAAATTTTTCGAGTCAGCGATTTTGGATAAATCCAGAGACCAGAAGTTTTTCATTGCAGAAGAAAGACTTATATCCTGCTGGCCGCCGGCAACATAAACAACATCACCTATTTCAGCCGCTGCCATATTCGAAACAGGCAGAGGCAATGAAGGCAAATCAATTTTTTCTATTTTGTGATTTTGTGAATTCCATTTTAAAAGGAAAACATTATCAAAAGTTTGATTAGCATCATTTCCGCCTAAACACAAAAGACCATACTTTGTAGAAACTGAAACGCCGTAAGCAATCGGCCTGCCGAGTTTGCCCACGTTCAGCCATTCCTGACCATTTTTTTCAAGAACTAAAATATCATCGTGCCATGTTTTTTGTGTCTGCTCATATGGCCTGGCGAAATTTGCGCCACCTGCAATAATTAGAACATCGTTATGAACACCAATAAAAGCACCTGCCAGACCTAAAGGCTCAGTTTGACCAGATACGGCAGGCAATGATGGCATTTGCTGCCATTTAAGCCAATTCGTTGTCGCTGCGGAGAAGTTAATCAAAAAGAATAAAATTACTCCGCCTAATAGAACCGTTTTTTTCATTTACAACTCCCTGCAATTATAAACCAAATCATTTGTTTATTTTACATCACCCGATGTAAGCCAATTCAGACTGAAAACCGCAAGGACAATTTTTTCATAAGGTTTTTTTGTGCCTGCTTCATACATACAGGCAATCTGCTTATCTGGCAAACGTGCTAAGCAGGAATACGCAGTTGGCCCGTCATATAGAGATTTCGAATATTTCCATGTTTTGCATTCATCCAAACTTGCCTGGACAGTCATATTAACTCTTTGTGTACTGCTGTTCGGATTTGAAAATAATATGATGCTTTTTTTGAAACCATTATAAGGAGCAAAACGGAATATACTTGCCTGGCATAACGGTTCAATTAAATTTGTTTTAAAATCAACCTTTGTCCAGCTATGTCCTCCGTCAAAACTTAATGCCTGTGCCCTGCTGCCCCTATACTGATGATTGCGAATATCCATCAATACAGTGCCATCGAGCAGTTCCACAGCCTGGGATTCTCCGCAGTTAGGATATATCCACTCACTGATTTTCCAATTTAGTCCGTTATCATCACTGTAAATCGCATGCGAGCCGCCCATAAAACTTTTTGCGGGATAACGAAGTGCGACAGAATTATCGCAGGGAATAATTAACCTGCCTTTGTTTTGACCATATTTTAGCTGAATGCCGATTCCAGGACCTGTCGCGTACCATCTCCATTGTTCATTTTTGGCCGTTGATGTTATTTCTTTGGGAGCAGACCATGTCAAACCTTCATCATCAGATTTAAAAATAAAAACTCTTCGTGTGTCAGCACTTGATCCCTCGACTATCATTCTTTCTTTATCGGAGCCAAGATTCCAGGTTGACAGAAGCCAAATTGTTCCTGTTTGCTCATCCTGGACAGGGCACGGATTTCCGCAGGTGTTATTTGCGTCATTCCAGATTATTGTCTGCCGACTAAAAGTTTTGCCGCCGTCAGTTGAGCGTTTTAACAGCAAATCAATATCTCCGGCGTCGCCGCCATGGTTTTTGCGTCCTTCACAGAAGGCAAGCACAGTGCCCTTTGCCGTTGTTAGAATCGCAGGAATCCTATAGGTATGGTATCCATCATTGCCTCCAATAAAAATGTCCTGATAAGCAGGCAGATTTGTATCCTGCGCTTTTACAATGCAAACAAATACCAACAATACTATTATTGCAAGGAACCTATTCATGCAAAATCCTTTCTGTTTTTGCGGCTGCGATATTTATACTTCGACTTCTTTTTGAATAATAGTTTTAATTTTAGGCTTGAGAAATGAAGTTTGTTTGCTGCAGAAATCGAAAAAGCCCATTTGTTCCAGATTGGAAATCAGCAATTCATGCTGTTGTGGACTGATATTTGTTAACGGAAGTCGAACAGGGCCGCAATCGACTCCTAATTCCCGCATTAGTGACTTACTGGCTGATAAAAATGGACAGTCAACTGAAGCGATGATTTTAATCATCTCCATAGATTTATGCTGAAGGACTCTAGCGCGTTCAAGATTACCGGCTTTAAATTCATTAATGATCTGAATATATAAAGGCGATGCGAAATTATATGTGCTTCCAATAGCGCCTTTTGCTCCAAGAGCAAGACCGCAAAGAAGAATTTCATCACGTCCAAAAAGCATATCAAATCTGCCATCTTCAAATTTCTGGCAAAGATGAAAATCCATTAAATCTTCATAAGTAAATTTTATACCTGCCAGATTTTTAATTTTACCTGAAGCTTTTTTCAGAAATTCGAACATTGAAAAATTTACCCCCGTCATCGAGGGGATATGATAATAATAAAATGGAAGTTCGGGAGCCGCGGAAGCTATTTGCCTGCAAAA
Organism: Planctomycetes bacterium GWF2_41_51; assembly: GCA_001825665.1. Classification (GTDB taxonomy): domain Bacteria; phylum Planctomycetota; class Phycisphaerae; order Sedimentisphaerales; family UBA12454; genus UBA12454. The sequence goes on from MHXZ01000009.1 coordinate 7,951, forward strand.
TTCAACAAGATTGTCAACAGAACCCGGACGAAAAAAATTTGGCGCGATAGTACCAATAGCAGCGGCATTAGATTTTTGAGCTTCAAAAGCCATCATCTTGCATGCATCAAGATTATTATCGCCAACATGTACGATAACCTTAAGTTTTTTTGGAGCTACCCTGCACCAAATATCTGCGATCTGTATTCTTTCTGTTAAACCGAGCGAAAGACTTTCCCCTGTTGTGCCGCATACAAAAACACCGGAGACATCATTAGCAGCATAAAACGCCGCCTGCTTTTCAATCAAACCAAAATTAACAGTCAAATCCGACTTCAATGCGGTAAACGGAGCCGCTATCAAACCCTCAATATACATTGCAATTTTACCTTTCAATCAGTTGAGCCAATTCTCAATTAAAATATTTAAATCTAAAAAATCTACAAAAGAATCACAATTTAAATCGCCTTTGCTTATAGTTAACATATTCTGCGGCAAGGCTCTATATACCGCAACCTTGTCTATGTCGCCTGAAAATGCTGACGAGCCGCTGTTAAAACATCCGATTACAACATCACTGTCATTGGCAAAAGAACCGTTAACAAATGCAGATTGCGACGAAAGCACGCCATCTAAATAAAGCTCCATAACACCTGCCGAACCTTTATGAACGGCCAGTGCCTCATGCCATAAACCATCATTTATATTAGAATCGCTCACGACTGTAGCATTATTTGTCCCATTATCTTCAAAAAACCTTAGCTTGCCATCCTGCACCCTAAGCCACCATGACTGAGTATTCGAACCGACATCTTTGGCAACAAGAGCGCCTGAATTTGTTGATCCGCCGATACCATGAGCAGTAGTACGAAATACGACACTAATAACAAAATCTTCTGTTGAATCAAAATCAAGAATATCTTTCGAAGAAGCATCTGAAATTTTTAAAGCTTTACCGCTGCCGTCAAAATTTAGAGCAGTATCTCCACAACCTCCTATGATTGCGTTTAAAGAAGCTGTGGCGGTACCATTTAAACTGTATCCCCGCAAATCTTGCACAGCGTCGGTTCCGGCCGGTACAGTCTGGCCGTTTTGATATTCCTCAAAATCCCAGCAAAAAATTGCACGATCTTTGAGCCAGCTTTGTGAAAATTTAGCGAAAGTAATTCTGCGATACGGCCAATCGTCACCATTTTCATAAAGCAGACCAATTGTATTATCGGAAAAATGAGCTAGAGAGGAATACGCTGTATCCTTCGCAAAAATCAATTTGCTTCTCGGCCAGGTACTTCCATCGTCAAAACTCATTTTTACAGTCATTTTTACACGTGTTGTGTCGGCTGGATTTGAAAATAATAAAACTCGCTGACTTGCTGTCGGGTCGCAGCTAATTATACTGCCCTGGCAAATCGGATCGACTAAACTGCTAATTTGCCAGGCAGACCACGTAGCGCCCTGGTTATAGCTGTAACTAACAAGTCTTCTATAATAATTTTTATAAGGACTGGTAGCTCTATCATTCCGCATTAAAGTTGCTGAACCAATTTCTACCACAGCTCCTTCATTGCCGCCAGTGGCAAGATAACCGCTTTGAGTCCAGGTCGCGCCGTGATTGTCACTTTGGATGTTTCTGCCGATGGCAGGAATAACTAATCTGCCAATATGCGCGCCCTGTTTAATTTGTATTCCGTTTCCCGGTCCAGTCGCATCCCAACGTGCATTAGCCGGCTGAACTTCGCTGAAACGATTAACAGGTGCCGACCATGTGGCACCATTATCGTCACTATAACAGGACCATATTGTTCTTACGCCATCACTTGTACCACTGACAATTTCATCAAGCGTATCCTGTCCCAAATTGTGAGTCATAAACAGCCATACACGGCTATTTGATTCATCAACAACCGGCACGGGATTTCCGCAGGTATTACTGCCGTCATTCCAGACGACCTGCAAAGGCTGCCAGGTAATTCCGCCATCAAAGCTTCTTCGCAAAACAAGATCAATGTTGCCTGTATCAGAACTGCTGCTTTTTCTGCCTTCAGCAAAAGCTAAAATAGTACCATCAGGAGCCTGAATTAATGAAGGTATTCTGAACGTATGATAACTGAACGCTCCCTGACTAAAGGGTACATTTTGAAGCAAAGCTTCGGCATTTGCAAATGAAGCAGTTAGTAATAATAACAAAATTATATTTTTCATAATATTCATAAATTCTTAAAGAAGATGCAGGAGAATTATCTTCCCCTGCATCTTAATCATTTAATTGTTACTGTTGATATTCAGATGTCAGCCAGTTGTTGGCGATCACAGCAAAATCTTTAAAATCTACAACACAATCTCCGGTTATATCGGTAGCTATGTTGCATTGCGAACCAGTAAACTGCCAGACTGGTCCCTGAACAGAGAATGGCTGATCATTGAGAGTGCCGGCAATGTCAACTCGCCAGTAATAATCGACACCATGATTCAATCCTGTTACGTTTACGGTATTGCTGCCTGGCGTAAACGTATGAAGAACGTTGGTCATCGCCAAATCGGTCGCAAGGCGAACAGTTCGCGACGTAATAACAGCACTAGAGTCGGTCTCCCATGATAACATCGTTCCATTTAATACGTGTACACCAATTGCGCCATCAGCCGGGTTTGGACTGGATATCTTTGTCTGATACAAAGCCGTAATTTCTTCTTGCGTCATGGCCCAATTAAAAATCTTAAACTCATCCATTAGGCCATTCACATATTTATTATTGGCTCCATTAGCCCCGAAACGACCGCCAAGTTTTAATCCGTCCATACCATTAGTGCCTGCACCATAGCCCGAGGTTGCGGAACCTGATAAATACTGAACTCCGTCAACATATAACGTTATGTCCGCAAGATCAGTTACAACAGCCGCAACGTGATGCCACACATTGGATTCGGCGTTGACACCCATTGTAGCCAATTTAGTGGTGACACAAGGTATAGAATCGGTGCTGCTGTAATCGTATAAGCGGGCAGTTAATCCTGTACCGACACCTGCGTCGGTATTAGAATAAATCACCACCTTGGCGCCGCTGGCGGCAACGGCATAAGTTGCCCAGGCACTGTTGATCCATGGATTAGGCGTTGTGGACTGCCGGTCGGTGGCATTTATCCAAAAGCTGAACGTAAAGTTTCGCCCAAGTACCGGTGCGGAATTGGTAAGAACCCAGCCACCTACACTGGAGCCGTTTGTACTAGTGAATCTGATCGCCTTTCCGAATTTACCAGCCTCGCCAAGAGCAAAACCGCCGGTTTGGCCGGAAACACCATTGTAAAAGCCTGGTGTACCATTATAGGCAGGCTGATAATCGCCGCCATCGTTGATAGCGGTGCCGGATGTTTCATCAATGTTATAGTACACCGTCGTTTCGGCATAGAGAGCCGAATATCCCATTAAAATACAAATTATAATCAACATATTCTTTTTCATATTTTTTCTCCTTGCAAACCTTCGTTGCAACCGTTGTTATAAGGTAAATTCAAACCAAGTATTTGCCAATAATGCCATATCCAACATATTCACAATGCAATCGTCGTTCAGATCGCCGTCCGAAGTATCGAGCAGACATCTCTGCGTATAAAATTCCCAGACTGCTCCAGGCCGAGGATTAAATGAGCCGCCTGAATCGGACCCGACGCTGTCCACTCGCCAGTAATAATCGCTGTCTTTTGTCAATCCGCTGATAACTGCGGAGTTGCCGGCTGCAGCTACTGTCATAACGACATCATTCATATCTTTATCACGAGCGATCACGATGCTTTGTGAAGTTATCGCAGCTCCAGCGATCGGCGTCCACGACAATGTTTCAGGGCTGTGCACAGGTCCGCCCCCGTTAGCCGGATTTGGATTGGTCGGCAATGCCGCATCGTCCTGTACAAATTGCGAAGGTAAAAGTGCTCCGCGTGTGATCTTCACAAAATCGATTTTACCATTGAAATTACGACTGGAGCTGTAATTATTAAATCCGCCGAGAACTGACCGCCCATCCGGAAGGATAGCTGCTGTCGGCGAAGTTATATCATCGACTTCCGCCTCAAGTTCGTAATCGATATACAACCGCATCTTGCGTGCGTCCGTGTCGCGAACCGCTGCAACATGGTGCCAGTTTGCATCTGTAACAATCGTGCTGCCTGTCATAGTTATCGCTACACCCTTTGTCTCCGTTACTCTCCAAAGTAGGGCTCCAGTATTAGCAACCCTGAAATAATAGGCAGGTGTAGTGTCCAGCCCATACCATGAATCGGTGTTCGGGTCCGGATTGGATGAGAATATCACGCTATGGCCGCCATCGGTTCTGGTAATGGGTTTGATGACCGCTTCGATAGTAATATTGCCGCTGACGCCACCGCCGATAGCGACAACACCTGCGTTAGCCGAAGAACCATCTCCAAACTGATGTCCGGGTATTAACTGAAGCTGGCTATCACGGAGGTCCTTGAAGGCCGCAGATGATCCATAAGGCGCATACGCATTGTCATATTTTGTCCCTGTCATATCAGCAACAGTCAAGGCCATAAGATGACGCTGATTGGCGCTTGAATCAAATATTTTATCCCCGGTGCTAATGATGGTTCCGGGGGCGACATTATCGAATTTCCAATAACCTGCGACAGTCGCATCAGTTTCAGCAGCCTGGAACATCCAGGTATGACCGGTACGTGTAAATGCAGTATCGTTGTCTGTTCCCTGTGTAATAACGCGCCAGTAATAGAGCGAGCCGGCAATTGTTGGAAATGCAACGCTTGAGGCCGAACCGCTAAGATTTGAAGTTTGGAGAATATTAACAAATTTAGCATCCAAAGCTACCTGCACCGACTGGGATGAGAGGGTTATGCCGCTGCCTGAAATGGGTATCCAGCCAAGTGTAACGGACGGGACACTTACGGCAGTAGCTCTGTTAGCCGGGCTTGGATTTGAAGTAATCGCTACCTTTTGAATAAACTCATTAGGGAGCAGTGCCGCATCGCTTATACGAATGAAATCGATATTACCAACAAATTCACTTGTACTTGTACCAGTCATTCCGCCAATATCCCATTTTGTTGTGATATCGGCAAAACTTCCAACAGTATTGTCAGTTACAGGATTGCCGACCATCTGATAATCAAGATAAAGATATAGCGTTGTTGAATACATACCATATTCCCTAACGGCAGCAATATGATGCCATTTGCCGTCATAAATATTTGGAACGGTTGCTGCTATATTGGTTGTAGCACTCGTATCATCTGTTATCTGCATTCGCAGTGAAGTAGCACCATTCATCCTGAAGAAAATCCCGCCCGCTGCAGGGTTGGTCATAGGTTTATGCAGTATATTGCATGCCTGACTTGTTGGTGTTGAAGCCGGAATACAAATTAATGCTTCAAACGTCCATTGTGATGTATTTTCGAACTCAATACCGCTGCCGGCAACTGAACCGCCATCAGTGAAGATATGGCCTGCTTCGAAGAAAAGTTCATCAACACCTGATGTGAGATAAATAGCAGAACTGCCGCCGTAATTGGGATCTCCCAGCACAAATGCCGGCACGGAATTGGCATCTCCAGAAGCATACAAATCACGGGCGTTGCCGCTGCTGTCAACTATTCGCTGGCCTATTACACTGCTGCTTCCCGGTGCCATATCGTTGAAATTCCACAATGCAAGAGTTTGGGCATTCGCTGTCCTGCAGTATACGCATACAAACAGGACTAAAAGCCATCTGAACATTTTGTGTAACATATTTCCTCCAATTTCTTTTCTGAATATTATTTTGATGCAGTTTTTTATTTAAGATGCTTTGGTAAAAAGAACTTCATAACGGTATAACCGTAAAGATCACAATCTTTGGCATCAAAGCCGGCGTTGAACTTTTCGACATGCCCGTCAAGATAGCCGGCATTAATCGCGGTGGACGGTATCTTTTGGCCATCCGGTAAGATAGGCCTCTGGTATGATTTTAAACGATAGGGATCCCTCAAAGTTTCATTAAACATCGGCCGAAGAGTTCCACCTTTTATTTTATGCGATGAAAGCCAATCCATTTTAGCTTTCGACTGCAACTCGGGATCACCATATGTAATGGCATCCATTGTCATAAGAGTGTCCTTGCCCCAAAATGGTCTGAAACTTCTGTATGGCGGAACACCGTTTGTAGTGCTCGATGTCTGGCCGTCAAATTTGCGCCAGTTCCAAAAGAAAAAATACGAGCTGGACATATATTGCACACGCATATCTTCCTCGGAACCCGGCTTAGGATTAAGAAATTTGTCCATATGTTCGAGGCTGCCGTTTGAGATAGGGCAGGCAAAATATTCCGCTTTGGCAAGATACTTTCCTATGGTACTAATAAGAGATCCGCCATTTAATGCCGCAGGATCGTTGTAATAGTATTTTAATTGCACCGGAACGGTCCACCATATCCCACTGGGTTCAGATGGTTTTTTAAATCCCTGCATGCTCGGGGGAAATTTGCCCTGGTTTTCCGCCATATATGCCGAAAGTGCCTGGATAATGCCTCGCTGCCTTACGGCGCACAGGGTCATCTTGGCCTGATCTCTTGCCTTACCAAGGGCGGGCATAAGGACCGCAAGCAGTATAGCTATTATCGAAATCACTACCAGCAGTTCAACAAGCGTAAAGGCCGCCATCCGTTTCATTACTTTTCCTTTCATATTACTCGCCTTAAAATTTGGGGCGAGCGACTGCCCGCCCCTAAAATCAATTTTATTTTTTGCCGTTTTTACGTGAAGAAACCATTGCCAAACCGCAAGCAAGTAAGCACATCGTTGCCGGTTCCGGTATCGGCATACTTGACTCATAAATATCTGCGATCTGTTCTGCATTTAATGCAGTGTCAAAAATTGCAAAATCATCCATCGAACCACTGACGTACTTGTTATTGCTGCCATTTGCTCCGAAACGCCCCCCAAGTTTTAAGCCGTCCATATTGGCAGTACCGGCACCATAGCCCGAGGTTGAGGAACCTGACAAATACTGAACTCCGTCAACATATAGCGTTATGTCCGCAAGATCAGTTACAACAGCCGCAACGTGATGCCACACATTGGATTCGGCATTGACACCCATAGTAGCTAATTTACTTGTAACACAGGGTATCGCATCGGTTGCGCTGTAATCATATAAGCGGGCTGTTAATCCTGTACCGACGCCTGCGTCAGTATTAGAGTAAATCACCATCTTGGCGCCGCTGGCGGCAACGGCATAAGTTGCCCAGGCGCTGTTGGTCCATCTGTCGGTATTAATCCAGAAACTGAACGTAAAGCTTCGCCCAAGCACCGGTGCCGTATCGGCAAGTGCCCAGCCGCCCGAACCTGAACCATTCGAACTATAAAAACCGATTCCGTCATCGTACTTGCCGGCGCCCACTGTCGTATATGATCCTGTCTGACCGGTTTGCGAATATGACCCCAGCGTAGCGTCATATAACCCGCTTGCTGTATCGGTTACAGTAGTGCCGCTGATATCGTCAAAGTTGTAATGCACCAGAACAGTTGCATTTGAAATACCTGTCAGACAAGCCACAAACAACAATAAATAAATTTGCATTTTCATTTTCTTTTCCTCCAAAATTAAAGTTAATAAATTTGATTATCCAATTGTGCTTAACACCATTTTTGATCATCTCCTTAACAATTTGGTTTGCTTACAGTCGTGCCTGAATGAATATTTAAGTCCATTATGAATGATTGATTATTGTGCATTGGAAGCTTACCAGTTCTTGTTTCATGCAAAATTAACGCTGCTTTTTTACCTAAGGAATACTCATCGACTACAACAGATGTAAGATTTTTACGGAAAATTGTATCTCGAAGATTGTTGCCGAAACCAATAATCGATAAATCCTGCGGAACTTTCATACCAATCTTATTAGCTATCCAATAAACTCTTTCAGCTTCGGTATCATCGTTGCAAAATACTGCGGTTGGCCGATCTTTAGCGCCAAGCAAATCAATAAACTTAGAAATTTTTTGATTCTCAAGCTCTTCAGTATCTGAAGCAGGCTCATAAATCACCATCGAGTTTTGCAAAGAAATTCCGGCATCATTCAAAACAGTTTTTAATCCTTTTACGTGCGATTCTGTAACTGAATATCTACTCACACCAAAATAAGCTATTCTACTATGTCCCTCTTCAATAAGAATTTTGCCCGCCAATTTTCCGACCCCCTCCCGATCCCATGTTAATGTCGGAACATCAACTCCCGCGATAGAACGGTGACAAGCAACTACAGGAATACCGGCATTTAGTAATTGTTCAATTTGAAAAATCGGAGTGCTTAATGTCGTCGGAGGTACTATCGCCAATCCATCTACTGCACGATTGAGCAGTTGAAGAATAATATTACCCTGCTTATTAACATCATTATCACTTTGACATATAACAGTTTGATAACTTCTGATTGATTGTTCGTGATCAAACCCCTGTACCAAAGAAGGATACAAACTTCGAACAATATCCGGGATAATCAAACCAAACATCTGTGTTTTTTGACTGGATTTACCTGCACTAAACTTTGCCAAGAAAGTTCCTTTCCCCTGAACTCTATTAACATATCCCTCTTTTTCCAATTCATCAAAAGCCTGACGTATCGTATTTCTTGAAACCCCCACATGCTTGCACAAATAACTTTCGCTCGGCAAAACATCTCCTTCAGTGTATTTGCCTAAAGCAACTTCTGACAGAACGTATTTTTTTACAGCCTGCCACTTCAATCCAACTGTATTATCCAAAGACGATGTTTCATTTATGCGGCTCATAATTGTTCCTTTAACATTCTGTACTCATACCTTAATTGTTGGTACAACCTATATTAGCACTTAATTTTATGCTTGTCAACATTTTTTTAAAAATAATACGATTGAGTTATATGTTATTTACAACACATGAGTTATGCTCATTTGATTTGTTTTTCACGAGAAACAGAATAATCATTAATTTACTAAAATCTTTAGACATATCCAACTGACTTTAATCAAGCCAATTCTCAATAAGTACGCTGAAATCTTCTGAATTTATATAATTATCCCGAGGAAATTTCAGATTACAATTTGGATTCCAGAACTCATTTAATTCATCAACAAACCAGGATGTGGCAAAAACTTCATAATCCAGAAAATTAACAATATTGTCATAATTCAAATCGCCAGGCAAGCCAAGTGTTCCTGTTGAATTGTGTATAATATTATCTACATAGATATCAGCATTTATCTCACTATCGCTGAAAAACTGAATTGAATCTACCGTAAAATCCTCGCTATCAATAATCCCATCCCCATTAACCCAGCCATCCCATTGAATATCATCATCAAGATTCCATTCGTATAAATGCCATTGGTTATCACCAATAAGTTGTATTGGCATGCCCCGATCTGCAGTAACATTATTTGTATTATCAATCGCAATTGATACAGAAACACCGTTGCTCAAAGTTTTTGCCCACAATCCGATAAAACCGTGTGCGGTTTGAGGCATATTTCCAGAACGGCTCGCAGAGCCACAAAGATGCCTTACAAACCATCCGCCCATTACATTAGTATCGTCAACAATTGATATTTTTTGATTATAGTTTCCTTCATAACTGGAAGTATTATCTGTTTGAGCAGTCGATGCGGATTCATTGATGCCATAAGTGCTGCCTGAATAACCAGGCTCATTTGTAAAAGGAAATTCATCCGCGTTTTCAAAATCCGCTATCACAAAGCTGCTTTTAATATTCGGCGATGTATTGGCTTGAGTATTATCATTTGCAAAAACAAACCAGCAGGCTCCGACAGAGCGCGCCGAGCCAGGAACATCGGAAACGTCGACGGGAACGTTTATTACACGAGGTGTCGGGTCAGCAAAACAAAGAGTTGTCGAACCGCCGCCATCATAATTTACCGCATGTTTCACATCCAATTCAATCAGCATGTCAGCCGCTTCGGACGTGAACACTCCTTCACTAACTCCAGATTGCCTTCCATCGATTGTCATTATAACAATTTTATTGCCATAAGTAACTCCCATAACGGTGCGAGGATTCAGGGTTCTTGGGTTTCCATAAGATACATTGCCGGCATGATTTGTGCCGTTGATTACAATTTTCTCATTGCCGCTTATGGCATTGTATAACACCGTCGTAGACGGAATTACGTTGTAGCCTGAAGTTGTTCCGGATGGCCGATCAAGAAATGACATTACATTCGATTGAGATATATTCAGAACGGGCCAGGGACGAGCAGTAGTTACATCATTTGCATCGGGACTATCCCAGGGGGAATATTTGGTACCATCAGAAGCAACAAGACCCCTGTTGTAAACGATGCTTCCACCATAAAAGAAGAAAGAACCATTAATCGCGATTCGCGCGTTCGGGTCTGCATTGTGCTGCGTTGTCAATTGGTTTCTTACAGTCTTTAAAGATGTTTCGGGAGTACCTGAGGAAGCTGAAACACGAAATTTTATTCCTGGTGCGGTAGGATCAATTACTAAAATATGAATGTTTAATGGGCGAGGAACTGAAACTTTTTTGTGATACCATGTAACGCCGTTGAAAGGATAGCGTGTTTGAAAACTTTCAGCACAAAGGGGCTGCGAAAGTATCAGAAAAATAAGAATACTTAAAATAGTTCTATACATCTTCTTTGCGTCTCGTGAAATACGTAAGCCCATCCAAGTTTTCCTTCTTTTTGCCAAAGAAAAAACTTGCCAGATAGCCCGCGACAAAACACCAGATAAAACCAACGGCACCATACAGCAATAGATGCACTATATTAAATTTTTGTACGAATACTAGAAGAATGCCGCTTGAAATTACACCAAAAAGTGCGCCAGCGGCATTCGTACGCGTCGTAAAAATTCCAAGCGCAAATAAACCTGCCAGTCCGCCCGCGAACAACCCAGTTATTGCAATAAAGAAATCCCATAATGATCTTATACCCGCAAATGCCATCATCATTGCTGAAGCTGTGCTGAAAATACCCAGAGCATAAGTTGAAATTCGCGCAATTTTCAGCATATGCGTTTCCTCGGGATCTTTTTTAAACTTCTTGTAAAAATCAGTAACAATTGCCATTGTAACACTGTTGAGGGTTCCTGAAAGCGTGGATTGCGCGGCAGCGAAAATACCTGCAATTACCAAACCTGAAACGCCCATCGGCAATCCCTGCGAAATAAACCAGGGTACTATAGAATCATTGCTTATGGTTGGAGATAACTTTTCGGGATTTGAGTGATAGTAGACGAAAAGCGCTGTTCCAAAAAGAAATACAATCGCAGCCCATGGGATTGAAATGCCGACGTGCACCCATAATGATTTTATAGTCTGTTTCTTCGTGGTTGTACTGGCATATCTTTGAACTATTGTCTGGTCTGAAGTCATGGAGGCAATTTTGCTGAAAAGGCTGCCAATGAAAATAACTCCTATTGAAGCGGCAGTCATATCCCAATCCCAACGGAAAGTATGAAATTTATTATATCTGATTGCTGTATCAAAGAATGATGCAGGTCCGCCATCAACGGTAAACATAATCAGGAAAATACAAACAATGATGCTGCCCATCATTAAAATTACCTGGATTACATCGGTCCATATAACAGCTTTTACTCCGCCCATAGCAGTATAAATTGTGGATATAATTCCAACTACTGCAATGCACAAATATTCGTTAATACCTGTAACGGCTGCCAGAGCCAGTGCAGGCAGATATAATACAATAGCCATTCGTGCTAACATCATAAAACAGAATAGTAAACTTCCAAACATCCGGCATAGCGAATTAAATCTGAATTCCAGATATTCGTAAGCAGTTGCAACTTTCATCGTGCGAAAAAACGGTAAATAAAAGTGAGTAACAATAGGAACGGTAATAAACCACGTTAAAATTGTTCCAAAATAAAGCCAATCGGTGGAAAAAGTTTTTGCAGGGATAGCCATAAAACCAATTGAGCTGACTTGTGTTGCAAGAAGACTGACACCTGCGGCCCACCATGGTATTTTTCTGCCGCCAAGGAAGAAATCTTCTGTATTACTTTCGTGTCTGGAAAAATATATACCTATTCCGATCAAAATCGCAAAATAGAAGATTATCGCGGCGTAATCCAGTGACTTTATAAATCCTTGCGAAGCAGCCAACAGAGATTCGTGCAGGTTGCCGTTGAGAGATAATATAACTATTTTATTTTGAACTACATTAATCGCATTTTGTTCATTTATTTCCTTCGGCAAAGATCCTAACGTTATCCACGAATCGGTAACTGTATGGTATGATAAAAGTTTTTTTTGAGCTGTATCGAACAGGAATATCGAAGATTGTCCAAAATTAATTGCCGCAGCATTTTCAACCGGAAGAGGTAAATCTCTGATTTTCACCCATCCCGCCTTATTTTTTTCTACACCTAAATCGTAATAAAACCCATCATTTAAAGCGGCACCATCTATAGAATCTTTGCCGCCAAAAACATATAGGCATTTATTATCACCTTTATTTTGTACAACAGCGGCTGAAAAACAGCGATCTTCGGGTAAGTCTGAAAATTTTTGCCATTGACCGTTCGATTTAAGATCAAGGCACCAAACATCTGAAGCAGCATTGGAGTCGGAATCTTTATAACCGCCAAAGACATATAGTATGTTTTTCGCGACCGCAGCGCTGGCACAACTTAAATTATGCGGCAGAGAAGGCAATATTTTTTTTTCAAGTATTTTTTCTTTTTTATCCCATCTTAATTGTATAACGCTTTTTTGGGGACCATTTTCATTGTAACCACCGATGCAGTATAAGTTATCGCCATTAGCTGCAGATGCACCATAAGCTGAACAAATTGTATTTGGTTCAATAAACCATTGAGATGATAGATTATCGTAAATATAAGCTGTGCATGAAAACTGTCGGTCGTGACCCATTCCACCGGCAATTATAAATGTGTTATCTGCCACACCTTTAAAAGCAGCATGAATAGCAACATCCGATGCGGTATTTACATTACGATTAGTCCATTTGAGTCCTGATGAATTTTCATTTGCATCTCGCGAGAAGCAAAAAGCTGTAAAACTCAAAAATATAAATAGTACAAAAATCCTTTTTAACATTTTAAATCTTTACTATGGCACCCTGGCTGGTTAATTTTTCCTTAAGTGCGGTTATAGAAATTTTTTGGACGGAACAATTTTCATTGATGCTCATTGCCGCTGCGGTCCCAACAGCCTCCCCCATCGCAAAACATGGGGCCATAACCCTGATTGGCCCAAGTGCCTGCCCTTCCACGCCAACGCATCTGCCAGCGACAAGCAAATTCACTGAACCTTTCGGAATAAGGCATCTATACGGAATTTCGATATAGCCTTTGGCAGCTTTTTGTAATGGCTGACTTTGACCGGCATTAACATTTTTATGCAGCGGCTGAACAAGAAGCCAGCTTCCATCGGCTTGTTTGACGGGTTTGCCTAAATCGAAATGATAGCCTGACAAAGCAACTACATCGTCAAACTCCACACCATTGACAATGTCTTCTGTTGTGAGCATATATTCAGCTTTGATTCTGCGCGTTTCTCTGACTCCAAGACTTGAGGCAACATAGCGGAGAGCGGCATTCTTATAGCCTGGAATATATCGTTTCAAAACTTCCAAATATTCGGCTGCATATTTTCGGCCATCAATCATGGCTTTTGTTATTTCGGCTGCATTGGTGCCATCGACATTAATTTGCGATTGGCCGTTAATCATCATTACACCATCTTTCATCATCGGGAACATAATGATAATATCCGAAGCCCAGGGCCAAATCCCTTTTGTTTTTGCGTCCTCAACGACAGCCCTGAAACGTTTGTCACCGCCATTGATGAGGTAAGCTGATAATTCATCTACATTGACATTTTCAGCATGCCAGATAAGCGTAATGGGGCAAAGAGATTTATCAGGACCGTCACCTTTTGTTGTTTCGAATCCCCCATCAAAGGCAATATCGGCATCGCCCGAACAGTCAATAACAACTTTTGCGCCGACATAACCTAAACCGCTTTTATTATGAATATAAAGACCTTCAATTTTTTTGTTTTTTACTTTCGGCATAATAGCGGTTGTAAAGTACGATATCAGAACGCCTGATTTAATCGCAAGGTTTTCATGGGCGCGTTTACCGCCTTCCAGATCGAACATAACCTCATCGTCAGTTATGCCCATGCCTTTCATTTTGCCGCCCTGCGATGGCGATCTTCCCGGGCCAATTGTCATTTTTTCTGCTATCATTAAATCTGTAAGTTCTTTGTAAATTCCAGCAACAACTTCTCTGCCTTGAGATTTTGCTCCGAGCCAAAAAGGCAATCCGCCGCTGGTTGCATTTCCGCCCATACATCCTGTGGATTCGATTATCAGTGTTTTAGCTCCGTTTCGAGATGCTGCAATCGAAGCGGCTGTCCCTGAAGGACCTCCGCCTACAACTATAACATCATAATCTCCGATATATTCTGCTTTAGATTTAAAATCCATTTGTTTCAATTTGACACCTCACTTATAGATTCATGAATTTTTTCAATCTGTTCAAATTCGGCTGGCGTGTCGCAATCAACAGCCAGGTACAATCCATTAGTTCCAAGATTTTCAAATATAGTTTCAACTTCTTGCGGCTTAATATGAATCAATTGTAATGACTTTCCCGCCGCTAATATCCGTTTATAAAGGTCAAACCATTGGGCAGAACCTCCGGATGGCACAGTTGGCTCCGGGGTCCATTCAAATGCCTTCAAATTCTCGATTTTAAGCAAGTTATCAAGATGCCTTAATTCTGCGCTTCCATCAATATGGTACATTGAATAATCAAGCCATCGGCATTGCTCATCCAAAGCCGGTATTACTATATCTTTAAACATTGACGGCGAAATTAAAACAGAGACATCGCACTGTACTTTTGCAACTTTCCCGGGAGCCCATAAATTGAACGCCCCAAAACATGCGCATCCCTTTTCATCTTTAATCATTTCATAAATGCGATTATAAACCTCAAAATAAATTTGATTTATTTCAAATATTTTTTCTTTTATTTTTTGGGGCTTTTCAGTTAATGCAAACAATAGATTTTCTGTGCCCAGCAGCGAAGCCATTATATCAAGATTTTCGATTAGGTCAGGGAAACCAACCATATACCTGCCTTTGCTGTATTCAAGATTTTTGCGTATAATTTTCTGCTGTATTTGCCACCATTTACATTCAGGTTCAAATTCGAATGGCTTTGCAAAAATATCAAAATCGGCAGGATCATACCATATCGTCTTTTCACTAAAATCTTTAATATCGCTGCCTAAAAACAAACATAATGAACCCGGTCCTAAATCTGGTTTTGCAATTGGAAGAATGTCCAAAGGATAATCAAGATTCGAGAGAACATATTCATTATATCTGGCAGAATACTCAGGATCACTCCAAAAATCCCGCCACGATAATAACTTTGTTTTAAATATATCTTCTGCCGAGAATTTTGAATATCCTTTCCAGCAGCTTATTATCACCCCTTCCTGATTCCACCACTTTATATAACGTTCTTTGGAGCTATCCCAATTTTTTTTAAAAAATATTTGCATGACATCCTGAATAAAAATTATTTGGCTGTTTGTACGTTTTCTTTAATATAAAGACGCAAATTGGTTTTGTATCTAAAATCAGGAAATTTTTCCATTAACGCAATGAGCCCGAATAAACCACCCAAACCAATTAAAGGTTCGCTATTCTTAACGTTATTCCCAATTCCGGTATTTGCACAATAATTTTCGTAAACGCCGCCAAATTCTTTCCAGTTTTTAAGCAGCAGCTCCATTGATTTTACAGCCACCTCTTTTTGTACTTTTTCTTCCTCGTAATTACACAATCCGAAGTAGACCATCAAATTCAGAGGTCCCCAAATTCTTCCCCGCCAATAACTCTGGTCTTTATAAGCCGAGTCATTGCGCGCGATTGAAGGAATTACCCAGTCCCCCCAGAATTCGTTATAATTACAAAGATGTTCTGTAATCATCCTTTTAGTTTGCGATTCACTTGCCACACCCGCAAACATAGGATAGAACAGAGTCGGCGATAATCGATAACTATTCTGGCCTGAATCGGTATGTCTATTTAAGAATATTCCAGCTTCATCGCACCATAACTGCTCAAGTTTCTTTATATAATAAGCGGTTCTTTCTTTAAGCTCGTGGGCTTCTTTATCCCTGTTCAATGTTGCGGCAATTTTAGCTAATATAAGGCAATCTGCCGTGTAAAACGAATTCAACCCCACATCGGCAAGTTTTGAAAGGCCGGAGATCTTATCAAATTCTGCTTTATCATACATTGGCGAATTATCCATTCCAGACTCGAGCGCAGCTCCTCGCATGCAATTGACCTGGACAACTTCCGCGGGATCCCCTATTAAAGGTTTGAAATAGTTCGAACCCCAGCTTAACATTCCGCTCGACTGATCTTTGCGTTTCTTGTTCCACCACCTGTTCCATTTCAATAACGGTTCGAACGCTTCCTTTAAGAATTCATCATCGCCGGATAATTGATGAATATAATCAACTGAAAGCGAGCCTACCGGCGGATGTGAGCGGTCGATTGAGACGCGTCCTGACGCATTCGCTACATTAGGAACAAATTCGCCTTCAACCATATTCTTAAGCGTCGACAAAACAGTTGACATCGCAAGTTCTTTGGAATCCATCGCAATCATCATCGCTGAAAAGAAATTATCCCAGCCATAGGTTGCATATCCAAGTCTCAGGCAATTCCATTTTCGTGATGGTGAAACAAGGGGGCGTTTCTCTTTGGGATCATAAATCAGATTCCAGGCGATACTAACCTGCATTGCATTATGCACTTCCTCAAGCGCTTCCCATCTTTTCTGTCGATTCAATTCTGCATTTCGTTGCTGCTCAATAATTTTGCAAATCTGCTCATTAGTGCGTTTTGTTCCTGTGCTTACTGCAACAGGTTTGTCCGCCTTTACTGCCAGATAAGGACAGGCAAACTGCATATTAGGTTCATCAGCTATTTCGCCATTTACATACACGTTGTACGCAGAATTATCGTTTTGACCAATTAAACTGCCGTTTTCGGATTTGACGATTCCGGGCATGTTCCATAAAAACATACCATTAACCAATAGCACAGGCGCTTTAAGTTCTTTTCCAATCGGCTCAATATAAATGACAATATCATCATCATAAACTGCCGTTTCGATACTATACTCGATATTTTTATTCACAAGATGCAAACTTGTGTAGCTGCCATCGTATGCATGATAAGATGGAATAATCTTGATAAAATTTTCAGAAAATATTTCAGCTTTTTCATCCAATTCACAGCCTGCGGTAACGCCAAGAGGTTTATAGCCAAAAACTGGATCGCTAATGGTAAGCATTTGTCCGAAAAAGCAAAATCCCAAATTGATTGAAAAACAATCGGGCATGTGTACATGACTTAGCACACTTCTGCCATTCCATGTATTCCATTTACTTAGGATTTTCTCATTTACTTTTTTATACAAACCCATTTAATTATCCTTTGCCAAAATAAACTTCTGTATGCGTTTCCCTGCCGCTTCGGCGATATATATATTCTGCTGTTTATCTACCGTAACTGAATGGGGGGTCTCGAACATACCCTGCTCTGGGCCTTTATGTCCAAATTGTGAAATAATTTTCCCATTGGTATCCTTTACCAATACCCTGTGGTCTCCATTTGCATTGCCATCGGTGACAAAAAGTTTCTCTTTCTTCCGGTCACCACAATAAAACAAGCCATAAGGCTGACCGGCATTAGTCCATTGAGTGATATATTTTCCATTTAAATCAAAAACCTGAATCCTGAAATTGCCCCTATCGGCAACATAGATTCTGTTTTGTTTATCAATGACAATATTATGCGGATGCAAAAACTGTGCTGAGCCATTGCCATTTGTACCCCAGGAAAATTTAAAATTTCCTTTAGCATCAAAACACATTATTCTGCTGTTGCCGTACCCATCTGTGATGTAGATGTCCCCATTTGCCGCTATCGCAACATCGGTCGGTTTATTGAATTCATAATTTCCCAAGCCCGGTTTAAATGCTTTGCCAAATGTCCGTATAACTTTGCCGTCAAGAGTACATTCAAAGACCTGGTGAGATTCTATATCAGTAATCCATGCCTTATCATTGTAAATTCGCAATCCATGTTTACCTTTAATGAAATCTTTGCCCCATGAATTAATGAATTTCCCATTTTTGTCAAAAACTAAAATCGGCTCATCTTTGCCGCCGGCAGCATATATATTGCTTTTACTGTCGAGAGCAATACCTGTTACGTTTACCCACTGCCCCTGATAGCCTTGAACCCAATTGTTCTCAACCGTATATTTCAATTTAGTGCCTTCCTTTACAAATACACAATTACAACCGCTTAATAAAAATATCAAAACGCAATTCAATAAACTAAATATATATTTTTTAATATTCATCAGTCCTAATTATAGCTTCCCAACTCAATTCCTTTTAGCATAAAATATCTATAAGTATCATAATCAACAGTATCGGGGATGCTATGATCAGTATGCAAAATATAACCATAATTTTTTTTAAGGTCCGGAATCATAGATTTCAAATACTCGCCAATGGCATCTTTATTATTTGTCTCAAGCACTCTAATGTCAAGACCGCCGAACAATGTGAGTTTCTGACCATATTCTTTTTTCAATTTTATGACATCCATTCCGGCTTTAACTTCCATCGCCTGCAAACAGTCCAGTCCCGCTTCAATTAATGCAGGAATTAGAGGTTCGATATAGCCGCATGAATGCATAATAACCTTCATATTATAACTATGAGCCCAATCAATAAGACGTTTATGATAAGGCCAAATTATTGCCTTATACATTTTGGGAGACATAAAGGGTTTTTGCTTGAAACCCATATCTTCATAAAACCAAATACCATCGGGTCTGCCGTATTTAGCAAAAAGAATTTCACACAAATCTATAATCAACAGCGAATAAACATCACACATATCCTTAATCCATTCAGGATCAAGAGCCATTCCCATCAGCAGAAACTCATGTCCGCAAACAGGATGGATACATTCGAATACCCCCAAGCCGCCGCAGCAAAGAAATTTATCTTTCTGTCGGGCTTTTTTCTGAAGCTTATAATATAAACCATCAGCATCGATTCTTTTTTCATACAAACTTTTATCTTTAAGCAGGGGTCTGATTTGACTCTCCCAGCCGCTTCTGTTTTTAACCTCAAAATCTATATGCTCAGGTGTTCCGCATTTATTTTTCCAATAACGCAGCAATGCCCCATTGCCTGTGCGAACAAGTTTTTGAGTTTCATTTTCTTCTACTATCTTTTCGTTCGCGTTAATATCAGCCGTCATATTTAACGGAGATTTTACAAACAAATCAAAATCAAAATGCTCCATTGGCAGTTCGTCTTTGGCGAGGATATTCTGATTTTGCCACGAATTAATTGTATCAAGCCAAAAACTTTCAAAAACCGGGATTCGATCCAGCGGCTTTCGTTCCATAGCATTCAATATTCTTTGTTTACCTGTCACTGCCTCACTCATAATTATTTACTATTAGGGTCAACTGCGGCAGAAGCAATCCATTTATGCCCGTTCGAAGCTTCAGCAATTGTCGGGAAAGAACCGATTCGCAGCTTTGCAGCTCCCATTGGGATAAGTGTAACATTTTCAGTCGGTTCATTCGATAAAACGGGACTATCCTGCAGAACACCAGCCAGACCATACTGATCGAGCTGCCATTGAGGGATTTTTTTCGCCCGGACTTTAATCTGCAATGGAGAAGATTTGGCTGCAAAAGGCTGGTCATCAGCAGGCCAATCTTTTTGTACAAACTCGAAAGATGCCGCCGGATTTTTTTCATTTAAAACGAGGCCGTAATTCCATGGACTTGCAGGGTAAATTTCCCACGCAGGCCATTGGTCAGTGCCACCATTGCGAACATATTTTTCATTTATTTGCAGAGAATATGTCAAAGGGCCTCGGTCAACGGAAATTGAATTTTTATTCTTTTTCCACTGGCGAATAGATATATTCATTGGCAAAGTCAATTCGATTTTGTCATTACTTTTCCATTGCCGATTTATACAGATGTATGAAAGCGGTTTAGCTTTGATTTCCTGAATGCTTCCATTTATCACAACAACAGGCTTCTCACACCAGCCGGGGATGCGCAGATATAACGGGAAAGCAGTTTCCTTTTCAGGCTTAATGATAAATGTAATTTTATCTTCAAAAGGATACCTTGTTTTTTCGATTATTGTTACGTCAACATCGTCAGCAACTTTTGCGGTAACTTCACTGGGAGCGAAAATTACAGCGGCCAATCCATTTCCTGCCGTGGCCTGCCAGAGATTTTCAATAAAATAAGGCCAGCCGTGGCCAAAATTATGCTGACAGCAACGGTGTTTATTAGGATTCATTAAAAACATGGGACCTTTGTTTAATATACCGGGTGACTTGGATTTTGCATCCGATACGACCATATTGACCGCGGTAAGATAACGCAAAGCTTTGTAGTCAGCGGTGAGAGCAGCGGGAAAACTATTAAAAGCTACGTCTTCACAACGATCCGCCCAGACAGGATCGCCGCTTACCTGCAGAAGAATTTCACACGAAAGCATCATTTCAACCATACCGCATGTTTCTACAGCCTGATGCGGGTCTATAAAACCGGGCCGTGATCTTTCATCGGCACCAAACATTCCGCCGGGAACTTGCCCGAACATGGCACGCACCTGCTGCCAGTTTCGTTCGGCACCATTAAAATTAGCAGAGCTTTTTGTCTGTAAAGAATAAACTGTTGGTTCACGAAAAGCCTGTGCAATATTCACATTATGATTATCAATTATGCCCTTGTCCCAGCGAGCGGTTTTGCGATGAACTTTTTGTGCAAGCTCCAGCAGCCAGCTGTCACCAGTACGATTGTAAAGCCAGTAAATACTGTAAAGCTGGTCTCCGCCTCGCATCGAAGGCCAATGACCCAGCAGAAATTTATCTTCAGGAACAGATTTGAGGAATTGAAAATACCGTGTCATAAAAGGAATAATACGCGAATCTCCGCTGAATTCATAATAATCCTGAAGGACAAATAGCATAACCATATTCGGCCATAAATCTTTTTTGTCTTTTAGTTCGATCATGTTTTTATTAGTACCAAATCCACCAATTTGGTTTTTGTCCGGACCAAACCATCCATCTGGCCGCTGGCTGTTTAAAGCGCCTTCAATCCAGATTTTAGCTTCGTTCTGCATTCCTGCATCATTTAAAATATAACCTGCGTTGCTATAGCCTTTGAGCCAATATGGAACTTCTTCCCAGCCATATTCTCCGCTGCCGTCTTTAGCCAACCACGAATTATTTTCCTTGTTCAGGTATTTACTTATTTCGGTCAAATGTCCGTGAAATCCTTCGACTTGGAGTTGAAGTTGTTTTTTCAGCCAGCCGTTAGGTTTTATGGCATAAGGAGGCAATTTTATAAAAGGACTGTAAATAAGCGGCGCCCTGTTGCCTTCATAATTTTTATTAACAACAGAAGTATCTGGTTTTGAGACAACCTGTATTTCTGAATTCTTTGCAAATACAAAATTAATATTCAATACGATAACTATTGTAATTACAATTAAATGTTTCATTAAAAAAACTTTCTATAATCCATTATTTAACTTTTAAATCAATCACATACCGTACATGCAGGCACATCCGGTAATGTATATTTGAGCCAATCCTGTGTTATTAATGCAAAATCTGCAAAATCTATTTTGCAGTCTTTGTTGATATCCCCGGAAAGAAAAACTCCTGATGGTGAGCAATCATTATCATATTTACTTATTTGCAA
The DNA here is from genome assembly GCA_001825665.1 of Planctomycetes bacterium GWF2_41_51. Taxonomy (GTDB): domain Bacteria; phylum Planctomycetota; class Phycisphaerae; order Sedimentisphaerales; family UBA12454; genus UBA12454. Next base: position 29,804 of record MHXZ01000009.1, read on the forward strand.
TATATCTATTGTCAGATTATTAAAAGCAGTATCATTACTTGTAAATAAATGATCAATGGGTATCAGATAGATAGGTGTTTCTTTGCCAATTTGATTATCAATCGCTGTTATGGTAAATGTCTTGGGAGTATGACAATCAGATGCAGTAAAGACATAAGATTGAGGACTGATAACAATTTCATTCGAGTCATATAAAGGTCGGACAGTTACGTTATCAACAGGTTGACCGGTAAGCACAATCGTATATGAATCGCTTATTTGACCTTGTTCATAAACAGTAACTATCGGGCTCGAATGTTGAACCATTGCTCCTACCATATCATCGTCGATGTATTTTATTTCCAGCGGCTGGATATTTACATTGTCAAATGTCGGGTCGGAGCTGGAAGTACTAAGAGTTGCATAGTATATTTGCCCATTCTCTATTGTGCTGTTATTTACCGCTTTTACTGTTACTATCTGCGATATCATTGAATGAGTAAAAATTATATTATGATTATTGCCTTCACCAGAACCGAAATCAAACAGCGGATTTCCTGTTATTGTAACTGAAACATTGCTTGATGGAGCTTTTTTTAAAGATATTTCGATTTTATCCGTGGATTCCGACAATTCATAAACAATGGTTTCACCACAGGTCGGACTTGCTGCAATTGGATTTGTTTCATTTACGCATTGCCGAATTTCAGATGCACTTAGTACCCGGTTCCACATTGCTGTTTCATCGATATATGCACCGGACAGCACTGTATTATTTCGGCCGCAAATATTAAAGGGTCTTGTGCAGTTTGTAATATTGCCCGGCGACAATTCATCCTTAACTGCTTTCGTCAATACCGAATTGCCATTTACATACATCTCGACGCCGTCTGCACTCATACTTCCGTTATATGTAATTGTTATATGAATCCAACTATTTAAGTCCGCCAAGTCACTCAATTTTTCCTGACTTCTTACCCATAATCGTCCTCCCGCTGCGTTAAAAGACCTTAGCAAAAACTCTATCAATCCCGGGGCATCAGTACTTTCACTCCTGACAGAAACCATCCATCCGCGATAATTACCGCTGCTTTCACTTTTGGAAAGCAAATAGTTGATACCTTGTGAGGAATTAGTGCATTTTACCCATACTGAAATTGTATATGGTTCAGTCGCAATTATATTTAGATTGTCGTTATCACCGCCTGAAGAAACAAATCCGCTGCTTCCACCCAGCCCTGTCAAATAAAAACATTCGACAGAAGATGACCTTGCAAACCCGATCGCGAGCCAAAGAGCATCAAGATTATCACTCAAATTTGAAGTACCCATAAAAAGATTATTGCCATTTCCTGAACTGTCGCTAATCGTCTGACCCGAACTTTCCTCAAATTGCCAATATGCAATTGCATCGTCATAAATGCTCTGTGCTCGCCCATTTATAGTAATAATAACAAACAAAATTATTGGTATTAATTTATTCATCAGATAATTTTATGAAAATAGAAGACCGTGGACTTTATGAAAAAAATCCACGGCCTTTTTGAATATGCTTCTTTAATTTGTACACCCAGGGGTGTCTGGGAATGAACATATAAACCAGTTTTCCGCAAATATTGCGAAATCAGCCAAATCTATCCTGCAGTTAGTATTAATGTCGCCCGGAAGTATTAAATTTTGAGTTCCGCAATCATTGTCGTAGACGCCGGCCTGAAGTGTTGGTACGCTCAAACCTTCATAACTTAAATCACTGCTTGCAACCGTAAAATTAATGCTTTGGTAATAAACAAGCTGTGTATTCAGGAATGTGTTATCAATCGCCTGAACAGTAAACGTCTTCGGAGTGCTGTAATCAGAAGCTGTGAATATATAATTTGAAGGAGTTACCCTTAAAAATTGAGCGTCAAATGAGGGAGCAACGTTCACATCTGCTGTCGGCGGTTTTGCCAATGATACTGTGAATGTATCGATAGTTTCACCCTGCTCATGAACCATAAGTGCAGGTGGGGTCGCAGATGTTACAATTACCCTTGCGGTATCATCATCAACATAACTTACTACCAATGGAAGAATGTAAACGCCGTTGAAATTTGTATCTCCGCTTGAAGAAGTCAGATTAATAAAATACGGCTCTACTGTTTCAGGTGTATAATTCTGTGCTGCAGTTACGGTAACAGTTGCAGACGGATTTGCTGCGTTCAATACTACATTATGCGAATTGCCTATTCCCGAACCGAAATTAAATAAGCTGTTACCTTCAATTGTTACGGTCACATCAGAAGTTGGGGGCCCGTTAAGTGCGATATTAATTGTGTCTGAAGATATGGTTGCCTCATCAACCGTTGTATTTCCGCCTGTATGAGACCAGTTAACCGGCAATGCTTCATTAACGCATTGCTGAACTTCAACAGCACTCAACTGGCGATGCCAAACGGCTGTTTCGTCTACATCGGCAAATCCTTGTGAAACATTATTTCTAGCGCAAATGTTAAACGGCTTATTGCAGTCTGTTGCATCACCGACTGTCAGGTGTTCACCGTTGATTCTCTTTTGCAGTTCAGTTCCGTTAACATAAATATGAACTCCGGAAGGATCGAAACCTCCGTCGTATGTTATAGCATAATGAGTCCATCTTCTCGTATCTGCGAAATTTCTTAGTTTTACAGAATTCTTTACCCACAAACGATGACGAAAACTATTTGTTGATCTAAGATAAAATTCAACTTTATCCTGTTCAGTAGAATCGTTTACATCTCTAATAGAAAGCGCCCAGCCTCTTAAATCGCCGCTGCTTTGCATTTTTGACAGAAGGAACGGCATCCCTTTGTTCGTATCAGGATTTGTGGCTTTAGCCCATACAGCAATCGTAAACGACTGGTCTCCTATAATATTCAAATCTGTCAAATCAGCTTCGATGCCCGAACCGGAAGATACAAACCCAGTATAAGTCATTTCGCCTATTTGCACATTTTTATAACATCTGATTGAAGTTCCCCTGAAACCGGAAGCTCCTGCTGACCGCCACGATGCATCGCGATCATCAATGCCGAAGGAAAATCCCCGACAAAGGTCGTTACCATTGCTTGTGCTGTCGAAAATTATCTGATCATCTATTGGATCTTCATAGAATATCCAGTATGCTGCCGCATCATCATAAATACTTGCTGCCTGACTTATAGCCGAAGCAACCATTATTATCGCAAATATGTTTTTAAATTTCATAATATACCTCCTAATATTATCATTTCGCTTTATTCTTACCATACACAACCTTCGACATTCTGGAGTGTGCATTCAAGCCAATTGCCTGTCATTATAGCCAGATCGTCAAAATCAACTTTGCAATCATGGTTCAAATCCGAGGTCAAAAACGGACCAATGCAATCATTGTGGTATTTAATCACCTGCGGCAGCAGTACCGTTAAATAATTATATTTTGAATCTGCGCTCGTTGCCGTATTTGTAATTGCTAAAACAACGGTAGACTGACTTGGCAGAGTTACCAAATTTTCTTTTGCCGTTACCGTGAACGTTTGCACAGTGGCGTAATTGGCAGTCGTGAAAACTCTTGATGCCGGAGTAACCGTAAGTTCATTCGCATCATACGATGGCGTGATCGTTACATCACTTGTGGGAGCACTCGAAAGCCGGATTGTATAATTCTGGCTTGTTAATCCCTCCTCATGAACGCTGACTTGCTCAGGGTCTACAATAAAAGCAGGAGCTTCCGCATCTATATACGCAACCCGCAAAGGAAGAACATAAGAACCGTTGTAATTAGTATCGCCGCTTGTCACACTTACAGGCACATTAAAATATCGCTGTGTCGTTAGCTCAGTAAGAGCAACGGCGGTTGCTGTAACAGTAGCCGAGTAGGAATTGGAAGCATTGAGAACAACACTATGGACACTATTGGCACCAGAACCGAAATTAAAATGTGAATTAGCATCTATAGTCACCGTAACAGGAGCTGTCGGCTCGCCGTTAACTGAAAAATTGATGGTATCGGAAGTTGTACCTTGCTCAAAAACAATCGTACTGCCGCCGGAAGGAGTGGAAACAACTTTCAGTGATTCATTAACGCATTGCTGCATCTCTAATGGACTAAATGAACGATGCCACATTGCAAGTTCGTCAACGTACGTCGAGTACCCGCCTGGAAGAGTAGCTGTGTATGACGCGGCATTATTTCGTCCGCATATATTGAATGGACTTGAACAGATTGTATCCATGCCCGCGCTCAGAGCGTTGATGCTCGACTTGGCATATACCTGGTTTCCGTTTATATAAAATTTAACACCTGATACGTCTCTGTTGCCATTATATGTAATTCCAATATGCACCCAGCCAGAATTAGAAACATATTCGGTTATGGGATCCATACTTCTGACCCACAAACGACCAGGTGTGGCATTGACGCTCCTTAGCAAAAATTCGAGCTTCCCAGGCTCATCGCCGGTAGTTAAATCCCTTATGCCAACCGACCATCCACGATAACTGCCGCTTAATTCCATTTTTGAAAATAACATCGCCTGACCATTATTGGGATATTGCAACTTGACCCAGCCGGCTATGGTATATGAATTGTCGGCATTTATATTTAACGCGTCATATCCAGTTGTTCCAGAAGAAACCAAACCGCACGGATCCGCAGATGTTACGGCAAAGCAGTAAATTGAAGAATTGGAAAATCCCGGCGAAAACCAACTCGCGTCTTTAAGAGTTGTATCATTAATACCTCGCCATAAGTGGTTACTGTTTCCAGTACTGTCGGAAATTGTTTGTCCCGAATTTTCATCAAACTGCCAGTGTGCAATAATACTCGTATCTTCGTAGATGCTCTGGCCATGACAAATTGCCGCCGCCAAAATTATAGTTAAAAAAACTATTGCATACTTCATAATTACACCTCCTGAAAAATATTAAAAATCTATATCTTTGATTACCAGTCTATATCTTTTTTAGTCACCTTTTTGCATACCTGGATCGGCAGGAAACAACGTCCCTGTTCTGATTCAGCTCCCTGATGGAGGAAATATTGCAGGTCTTGGAATTGATATTTTTCAACATGTCCATCCAGGAAACCTCCATTCAGCATCGCTCCTTTTTGAGGTGGCACAAAATTATTATTGTTATTGCCAAAATCCTGATACATAGTATAACCTAAACCCTGCTGCAAATACGTCAATTCTTTAGTTCTCGACGCACCTTTGAAAGGATGAGGAGAAAACCAGTTCTTGGGACCGTTGGTCTTGCTATATTGAACTCCGTCGAACACTAACAAAGTACTTCTTGATGATGTACTTGATGCACATTCAAACCAGTAAGGATTCTGTGGACTGTCGCTTGGATATCCCCGATAATTCCACATAAACATATATGAACTCCAGAGAATACCGACACCGCCGATACCCTGTCCAGATTCATACAGTTCCTGATATGTATCCTTATTATAATTAAAAATTCTTTCCTGCGTGGCGATACCTGAAAGTGCGCATTGAAACAACTTGGCATCTTTCAAATAGCTTTTAAGATGACCGCCAAGCGAGCCTCCGTTTAATTCGTCTCGTTGCCCCTTATGATTACTTATACAGGATGGCTTGCCCCATGATATTTTTGTGGGGTCGGTGGGGTTCTGCAATCCCTGAATACTCGGCGGCAATCTTCCATAATTAGCTGCCGCATAAGCTAAAACGCCTGTAACCAATTGTTTCTGATTGGTTCCGCATAAAATCAGCTTACCTTGCTCACGTGCCTTGCTTAATGCGGGCATTAATACCGCCAGCAGTAATGCGATGATTGAAATCACCACAAGCAATTCAACTAACGTAAACCCTTTTTCCTTTTTAACTTTATTCATCTAGCCACCTCAAAAAATATTTTATTGAACCTTGCTATCTGTTTCAGACAATTTGAATCTTGTGCATGCAACCGAATTTTGTTCTTCGCCTTCGCGATATTTTAAATAAGTCGTAGCCACAAATGTCCCATCAGGAAGTATTTCCAGACCGGGATAGCCGCAATCCCATACTCTATAATTATGCAGCAGTTTGATTTTATATTGTCCCTGTCGTTTATTGATAATATCATCATAAGTCCCGACCCAGCCAACAAAATGATGTCGTGAAGAATCCATAGACTTATCCCGAAACACACAGACAATTCGTCCATCCTGTGCATATCGCGCGATATGTCTGTCTCCGCTTAGCGGCGCCGGCACTTCCCATGGCTCTGACCACGTTTTACCGTCGTCGTTGGAAATCATCGCAAATGCGTTGTAGGCTCGTGTATTTTCTCGAAGCAAACAAAGCAGTTGTTTGCCATCAGGCGATTTCATAACAAATGGTTCGCAAGGATAATATCCCAGCATATCAATAGCTTTCTCCCATTTACTCCAGGTCGCGCCGCCGTCGTATGAATAACTTTGAGCAACCGTATTTGATTTGCTGTCCGGGTCGAAAGGTCTTCGTATATTTGTCATGCCAAGATAAACGCCTGGTGAAAGATTAACAATCGAACAAAACGGCATACCTAATTTCCCGCCGATACCCAAAGATGTCATCTCACTCCATGTCGCGCCCTGATCATTCGAAAAGGATTGCACCATGGAAACAATGCCGTTTCCGTAATTCTTCTGTGCGAATACACGAAGTTTTTCAATACCATTCGCACCGGACATCCTGAATATACCAGGACAATTGGAAACCGTCGTCCAGCTTGGATGAACAGGAAGCAATTGGCTCCACGTAAGACCGCCATTTACACTCTTTTTTAAAGGCCCGCAACTTCCTCCGTGTCCATAAGTCCAAACGCAGAACATCGTATGATTATCTGACATCAGTACTGTGGTTGGATGACCTTGATATATTTCCGCTGTTCCCTGCGCGATAACAACCTGTCGTGACACTTCCTGCGAAATATCAACAATTGGAATCGTGCTTGTTTTTGGCAAAGAAGGCCTGGCAAAATTTACCGCCGTTCCAGTAACCTTGAAATCAGATATCAGGATAGTTCCTTCCCAGGGCATAATGCCGATTTGAATATTTCTTTTATCAATAAAAGACGCTTCGCAAATTCTTTTGCCGTCAATTTTAAAAATTATTCGTTCATCAGAAACTTCTGCGTTGAAGATGAACTGCTTACCGCACTTGATGAGTGCAGTCGTATCAGCAAGTATGCGCGGCTTATCGAATTCCCAGCCTTGAAGAACTACTTTGCCGTTCTCATTGTCGAAAACAAAATATTCAGAACCAAATATGAAAGCTGTTTTTGTATGATTGATATTTGTCAGTGACATTTTAATTTCAACATCGAACTGCTCGGAAAATTTCGAATCTGCAAATAAATAGTTAAGCTGACCTGTACCCCGCAGATAACCATTCATTGATTTCCAGTTGCTTCCTATGGTAAAGCCATTGCTGACAACACCTGAGCTAACTACATTTTTCGTCTCTGCAGCCTGCACTGATGTATAAACAGCTAAAATACTAATCAGTATTTTAAAACAATGTTTGTGCATAGTATATTAACCTTTCTACGCTGGTGCTTTAGTTAAAGTTTTATTATCACTTAGTGTAATTGGAAGAAGCACTTTTTCATCGTCATCGATCGAACGTTTACCCTCTATCATTTCATCAACTATAGACAAAGACATTTCGCCAATCGAAAAATGATCTGCTCCGATTGTTGTGAATTTTTTGGCTATGACACAATCTCGGCGGGTATGCTCAAAACATATTACAGATAAATCCTGTGGAATCTTCAGACCATATTTTTGTGCTGTAAGATAAATCAATGATTCTGATGTACCGTCATTGCAGAATATCGCGGTTGGTCTTTGAGGATTCGACAACAATTTATTGAACATCTCTTCTTTTGCTTTATCATGCATTGCGCCATCTTCATAGTTATCTACATTGTGACCGTAATAAACTGACATTTCCGGGCAATTTGCACTTTTCAATACTTCATTCATCGCCCTTTCATAAGTCTCGGACATACTGTATTTCAATCCGGCAATATATGCTATTTTCCGATGGCCAAGATTAAGGAATTCTGTCGCAACAATTTTACCAACTTGTTCCCAGTCCCAGCCGACAAGTGGAGCTTTAATTCCTTCAACACCTCTTAAACAAAATACCACAGGAATAGATGCAGATTGAAGTATCCTGATTTGATATGGTGGAGTTGTTTCTGAAACGCATGGCACAAGGATGAGTCCTGAAGATTTTTTATCTAAAATGCGCATAATAGTGTCGGCTTGTTTTGCTAATTGGCCGTTTGTGTTATAAATCTGCAATCCCCTGTTCTTTTTTGTATCTGCGTTTGATGATTCAACACCTTCGAATATTCTTGCATAGTGATAGATGCTTATACTCGACAGACATACTGCTATTTCACGACTGCTATTGCTTATTTTTGTTCTTTCTGAAACGTCAGTGCCGAATTCAACAAATGTGCCTCGTGGGCCTACTCTGATTAAACCTTCATTTTTTAAGCTATTTAGAGCTTTTGTAATTGTAATGTTGCTTACTTTAACATCCTTTGTAAGCTGCCTTGTTGTAGGAAGTTTATCACCTCTTTTAAATTCTCCGGCCACAATTTTGTTTCGAAGCAATGTCGCGATTTGGTCTGGAGAATTCGAAAAATTATTTTCAGGTTTTACTGCAAGCATCATTAGTTCCTAAAATACACTTCCTTATTTTTTTACAGGGCAGTTGTTTTTAAAACTGCCCTGCAACATCCATACTTAAATTATTTTTTCCTGATTAGTGCAAAGCCGCCTAAAGCAAGTACTATTATTGTTGCTGGCTCTGGAACGATACTGCCAACTTCTGTTGCCGTTAATTCTCTGTCCCAAAATGCACAATCATCATAATAACCAGAAACAGTAGCTGCGGTATTCCTTCCGCCAAAATCTAACGGCTTGTCATTGGTTGTAACATCATCTATATCAATATGGCTGCCGCCTGAATCGGCATCAGTATAAAGGGTCGCATTCATTTGCACGCCATCGACATAGAATTTAAAGCCGTCCAAAGTCATACCGCCATTGTAAGTCATTACAATATTTACATATTCTAAACCCGAAGCCCAATTGTCGGTCATAGATGCAACAGTCTGGCCGGTTTTGCCCCATAAACGGTCGCCGGTAGTATTTGTCGAACGAATCAGAAACTCAATTTGCCCGGCAGCGTTTACGCCAAAGCCCCAGCCGCGATAATTAGCGGTCGATTCAGATTTACTTACAAGCCAGTCGTCTTTAATCACATCGGGGGTATTCTTAAACCATAAAGACACTGAAAAGCTGCTGTCCGGCGAAACATCAAAGGCGTCATTATCGCCGCCGGTCGAAACCATACCTTTGGGCGTCACTGGGGAAAAAACCCCGTTACTGCCTCCTATTCCGCCGCCGATTGACCATTGAGCATCTTTGCTTTCCTCCATTGCATTAGTGCCCCGAACAAGACCGTTGCCGTTACCAGTAATATCGGCAATAGTCTGACCGCTGCCTTCTTCAAATTGCCAATATCCGACAGCATCGTCGTATACCCCGGCAAAAACAAAATTTGAAGTACAAAGAATCATCATAATAACTAACTTCTTCATTTCTCCGTCCTTTCCAAAAAAAATAACATTGTCTTATAAAACAATCAAAATCACTTGAGTATCACTAAAATCATATTACATCTAATTGGGGTATATGTCAAGAATAAATAATTTTTTTTATAAAAAAAAAGAACATCACTCTTGATTTAGTGATTTTTTATGTTACTCTTCTTCTATATGTTTTTAGGTTAAAAACTGTATTTTTAAAATTTGGAGCAAATAATGAAGAAGTCCAACAAAGCTATTTCAGGGGTTATTGTTCCGATTATTACACCAGTGGACAAAAACGAGAAAATAAACGAAAAGCCCTTTAAGTCTATATTAAACCATTGCTTAAATGCAAATGTTGACGGAATTTTTGTAGGCGGTTCCGCAGGTATGGGGCCGTTACTCACTGAAAGTCAATGGATAAAAGCTATTGAAATCGCTCGTGATAACGTCAGTGACAGCAAATTTCTGCTTGGAGGAATAATATGTACTTCTACCGCAATTGCGATTGAGAGAATTAAGATTCTCGAAAAAGTTGGGTATAAGTATATGGTAGTTACACCGACATATTATATTAACTTAAATGCACACCCGCAATTTTTTACTCATTTTGATATGTGCAGGCAATCAACAGATATGGAAATGATAGCTTATAATATTCCTTCCTGTACTTATAGCCAGATCCCTATTGATACTCTTCGACTAATGGCAGAAAAAGGTTTCTATAAAGCCATCAAAGAAAGCAGCGGAAATAGAGAATATTTCAGACAGGTACTTAAAATTGCAAAAAAATTTAAAATTAACGCTCTCCAGGGAAATGAGCCGGACATTGAATGGGGACTTTCAAATGGAGCTGCCGGAATTGTACCTGTTTGTGCTAATTTTGAACCTAAAACTTATGTAGCCGCCTGGAACTCACGACTTAAAAACGACAAAAAAACTCTTACAGCCGCTCAGGATAGGGCAAACTTTCTTAGAGACAACTTACTCGTAAAATCGGAACATTGGATAGCGGGGATTATGTATGGCGCCAAAACTCTTGGTTTCGGAAACGGAAAACCTGTAAAGCCCCTGCTTGAAATTTCAAAAGAGTCTAAAAAAAGAATTGATTCGCTTAAAGTTATTAATTAGACCAAAAAAAGGAAATTATAATGAATCAATTATTACAATTGCTTTTAAACGTTATGTTAATACTTGCAATTTCAAATTGCGCAATCGCTAAAGATATATGCCAAATTCAGGATTTTGGTTCTCTGCCGGATGGCACATCTGCTAAACTTTATACATTAACCAATAAGAATGGGATGAATATCCAGGTCACAAATTATGGCGGAATAATTGTCCGTCTTTATGCACCGGATAAAAACAACGCTTTTTCAGATGTCGTTCTTGGATATGAGAGAGTTGAAGACTACATTAAATCGAGCCCTTACTTTGGTGCGATCGCGGGAAGATACGCAAATCGAATTGGCAATGGCGAATTCTCTCTTGATGGCAAAAATTATAAATTAGCGAAAAATAACAATGGACATCATCTTCATGGCGGATTAATCGGCTTTGACAAAGTTATATGGGAAATGAAGCCTGTAAATACCTTTAAAGGAGCCGCTTTGAAAGTGCATTATTTAAGCAAGGATGGCGAAGAAGGCTATCCCGGCAACCTTGATATAACTGTCACCTATACACTTACCAACAAAAATGAAGTTATGGTTGACTATAAAGCAACTACCGACAAAATAACCGTATGCAATCTTACACAACACAGTTATTTTAATCTCAAAAGTCAGGGAAATGGGGATATCCTAAATCATCAACTAATGTTAAATGCTGATTCTTTTACGCCTGTTGATGCAGGACTTATCACAACTGGTCAGATATTGCCGGTTAAAGGTACACCGATGGCGTTTACTATACCCACAGCTATTGGTGCACGTATTAACGAAGATTATCAGCAGTTAAAATACGGTCGCGGGTACGATCACAACTGGGTATTAAATAAAAAACACCCAAAGGAATTGAGTTTGGCCGCTTCTGTATATGAGCCTAACACCGGTAGGTATATGGAAGTATGGACTACCGAACCGGCTATTCAATTCTACTGCGGTAACTTCCTTGATGGTAGCAATGTCGGCAAAGAAGGAAAAGTTTATAATTTTAGGAACGGCTTTTGTCTCGAAACACAGCATTATCCCGATTCTCCAAATAAAACACAGTTCCCTTCTGTAATCTTAAAACCTGGTGAAAAATATATCCATAAAACAGTTTTTAAATTCAAAACAAAATGATTGCTGTTGCAGATAATTTAAGATTTTTCAATGGATAAACTATGAAGTCGAAAAAAATATCTTGTTTTATAATTCTAGGCAATCTCTAAAAATTGCCTTTTTGACAATAAATTTTTTTATTAACTTTTTATCTGTACTTTTTTGAACAAAATTTTAAAAAATCACGTTCATTTTAGCTCGTTTGCAGACAATTTTCTCTGCCATTCG
>MHXZ01000010.1 GCA_001825665.1 Planctomycetes bacterium GWF2_41_51
GTTCTCCGATATGGACGAATTAAAAGTTTTATTAACCCAGATTGGAGAACCTAAAAATGCAAAAAGAAGAATCGGCAAAAAATGGAAGTGACTTTAATGGAATTTTTCAAATTGATAAAACCCAGGCTAAAAATCATCTCGGTACTTTGGTCAGAAATTCTGTGGAAGAGATACTAAATGATATGCTTGAGACTGAAGCACAGGCTTTATGTAATGCCGGGCGTTATGAAAGGTCAGAGGCAAGAAAGAACAATCGAGCCGGCCATTATAAACGAAAACTGCATACTGCTGCAGGAGAAGTAGAACTTAATATGCCAAAATTGCGATACGCTAAATTCGAGACAGCTATTATAGAGCGATATAAACGCAGGGAATCTTCTGTTGAAGAAGCTTTGATGGAAATGTATTTGGCGGGTGTATCGGTTCGCAGAGTAGAAGATGTAACCGAAGCTTTATGGGGCATGCGAGTCAATGCAGCACAGTCAGCCAGCTTAATCAGCAGATGTATGAAAAGATAGAAAAGTGGCGTAACGAGCCTATAAGCGGAGAATATCCATATCTTTATCTTGATGGTATATGTTTAAAACGTAGTTGGGGAGGTGAAGTAAGGAATGTATCTGTGCTTGTGGCTGTTGGTGTAGGCACAGATGGTTTTAGAGATATATTCGGCATAGTTGAAGGCGGTAAGGAAGACAGAGATAGCTGGAACAGCTTTTTGCAACATCTGAAACAACGTGGCCTAAAAGGTGTTCGATTGGTTATATCAGACAGATGTTTAGGATTGGTAGAATCTGCAGAAGATCATTTTCCTGATGCCTACTGGCAACGTTGTTGCGTTCATTGGTATAGGAATATCTTTAGCAGCGTACCCAGACAGAAGATGAAAGAAGTTACAGCGATGCTCAAGGCTATTCATTCACAGGAAGATATGAAAGCTGTGAGCCATATGAAGAACCTTGGAAAAAGAGAAAGATCCTTGACACTACCCAAAAACCGGCCGCGTTCATTCAAACTCAAGGGACTGACCGTTGGCCGTCCGATGCCATGACAATTATCACCTTTTCGCAAAACCTGATGAACCGACAGTCTCAGAAACTTCTTTGACCAGATTTTTGTTGAACCGACTATTTGCTTTCCGCATGCCCCACATCACCGTAAGCATCTTTCGTGCTACGGCATGTCGGGCATTAGAGGGTATTATCCCGTCATAGAGCATCCTTTCATAATAATCCTTGAAGATATTTTTATTCTGATTGACGACAGTATGGACTGCGCGAGTATTACGCTTTTTAAGAGCCGATTGACCGCACAGGCCAGCTGCAGCCTGACTGGTTTTGGCTTGCCGTTTTTGTCGGTGCCGCTGGCAGACCTGACAAGGCCTACACCGCAGTATTTCCAGAGTTTATTAGGACGGGCAAAACGCCACCCGGCCATCGGACCTTCCTCGAATGTCAAATAGATATTGCCGCCAATTGAAGTGATAATATCTTTGATGGCAGGTATGGCCGTTGGTACACTATGGCGGCATATGACCTTGCCATTGTGTTCGATTGCCAATTCTGTATTATTGCTATGCACGTCAGCTTCGATATAATATGTTTTTCATGAGGGTTCTTTTCGTATAATTAACTGTTAATACAAACTCAAATTATACTTTAGGATGCCCTCTCTTTATATCTTCAAGCTCTGCAGCGCCGAAAAATGCGAGCTACAGCATAGCGCCGTGAGGACTCGCAAGGTCTCGCAATGGATTTTTTCGAAGCTGGGTTTAAGCCTAAATTTTGCAAAGGCTTGCGAGAGTTTGCGACGATATGCGAGAGTGTGCGAAATGATATCCAAATGGGCGATATAGGACTCGGACTCAGGACTCGGGTTTGTGACAGGACATGACCACAGTAACTGCAAGGTTTACTGCAATCGCAGATTTGCCTAAAACATAACTCTTTGTATATCAAAGCCTTATATCTCTACCCATACAGCCTTCCAAGCTGGTAATGTGAGTTCGATTCTCATCGCCCGCCTTATTGTCTATATATGACAAAAGATGCTAGAAGTTGCCTATGTGTGGCACTTTCAAAGACTTACGAGCGAATTTTTCAAGATTTTCAAAGTCGTATATTTCCCCCAAGTGACTGCAAATGACAGCAGAAGTCTATAACGGTACGCATTTACTGCAAGCGCAACTGCAATCGCAGGTTTGAGAATACAAAAAGTGTTCAATTACGAAATAGCAAAAATCTATACGTCTCTATTGTCGGCTTTTGGACGCGGCTTGGTCAGCCTAACCTGGCGATATTCCAAGTTCCAGAGCTTTTTTGATTGTCTTTCTCGAATGACCAAGCTGCTGGACAAAATCTCACGCTGGGACAGACCTTCGTCCCGATGTTTTCGCCTGATAATTTCATAATCATCCACTGTAAGCATCTCTTTCTGAGCCTCCATATCTTAAATTGACACAATTTAAGATATTTTTATACGGCCCCGCTATAGTGGTCCCCCTTTTCGACCGCTTTTTTAACCTAAATCTGGCCCCGTTTTAAATGCAAATCGCCATTATGTTAATTTCTTCCAACCTTCATTCAAATTGCTTGAGAAAACACGAGATGGTTTTAAAATTAAACGCAGCTATGAGCCTCGTGCAACAGCTTGTGATAAGCTGCTGAAACATCCGCTGGTTGATAACCAAATAAAAGAAAGATTGCGATCGCAGTGTGAACAGCTTGACCCGATAAAACTACTACATAGCATCCGTCAAGGTCAATCTACCTTGAGTGCTCTTACATCTGCCGATTGTTCTAAACAAAGTCCTCAAAGGGTAAGTCTTGAAAAATTCCTGACCCAACTGCCAAGATTGTGGCAAGATGGAGAAGTCAGACCAACCCATCGCAAGAAAACTTCAAAACCAAGATACTGGCGTTCACGCCCAGATGCATTTGAAGGTGGTACTTGATTGGTTGCATCAGGAACCGGATATAAATGCCAAAGACCTGCTGAAAACGGCTTCAATTAAAGTATCTCGAACGCTTTGCGGATAAAGCAACTCAGAACCTTCCAACGGCGAATTAAAGCTTGGCGGAAAATAATAAATATGCTATGCGACCTTTAATGTTTATTTTTTTGACTCCATGGGGCCAACATTAAATTGACATATTAAGAGGCAATCTGTATGGTAACATTTTTAGTTGAGGCAATGGGAGGAAAGAAATGCTTGACGCCGGACATATGCCCAAATATTATGGTGTATCCTCAGGCGGGGGTATGTTTTTTTTGTAGACAATGGAACGAAATACATATATCATTACTATTTAAGCCATTTAAAACGATAATCCTGTGTTTCCGCCAGCGGAGAAAGACTGGGCCAATTCAGCGTAACTGACGGGGATGGAGTTTGTAAATTTAGGCGTCAGATGGAACAATGGACTGAAATAATTAATTCAGACGGCAACTCGTTCAGCAGTCAAATCAATGGACTATGGAAGTACCGAGATCTGATACTGGAGCTGGTCAAACGCGATTTCATATTGTACTATAAACAAACCTTACTTGGGCCGTTATGGTTCATTATACAACCTATACTCACTGTGATTGTTTTTACGCTTGTGTTTGGCCAAATGGCAGGCATATCCACTGACGGCCTGCCTTGCATGCTTTTCTATCTTGCCGGGGTAACATTCTGGAATTACTTCTCCGAGTCATTTAGGCAGATTGCCGGCTCATTTATTGAGAATCAGAATGTTTATAGTAAAGTCTATTTTCCAAGATTTATCATCCCTGTTTCCATTGTCATTTCAA
This sequence comes from Planctomycetes bacterium GWF2_41_51, assembly GCA_001825665.1. GTDB lineage: Bacteria > Planctomycetota > Phycisphaerae > Sedimentisphaerales > UBA12454 > UBA12454. The sequence goes on from MHXZ01000010.1 coordinate 3,793, forward strand.
ACCTGATAAAATTAGGGCTTTATTTTGTACTGTTAGCCGGATTCTATATTTACTACATAAATCACGGATATGAGCTGCGCCCCAATTACTATATACTGCTTCTGCCTGTTTTAATAGCCACTATGGGAATGCTTTCGATGGGCATGGGCATGATTATTGCATCGCTGACTTGCAAATACCGGGATCTGAAGTTTCTGCTGAGCTTCGGTATCCAGTTGATGATGTATGTTACGCCCGTTATTTACCCTTTGTCAGCTACACCTGAAAAATACCGATTCCTTTTTCTTATAAACCCCATGACGATAATTATTGAAACATTCAAGTTTTCTATTTTGGGCAAGGGCAGTTTCAGCTTTATGAACCTTTTTTATGGTATCATAATCACTTTAATAATATTTTTCTTATCCCTGGTTATATATGCTAAAATCGAGAAAGATTTCATTGACACCATTTAAAGGTTTTACACAGCCTTAGTTAAAAGTTTATTCGGATTGATGAATCAAACTGTCATAAAAATCGAAGGCCTATCCAAAACTTATTGCATCCGGCAAGTGGGTACCGGCACACTTTGCCATGACCTTAACAGATTATGGCATAAGATTCGTGGAAAAGAGGACCCTTATTTAAAAATCGGAGAAGTCAATGATCGCAGCAGCCAGGGTCAAACCTGCTTTTCTAAAGCACTTGACGAAATAAGTTTCGATATATTGCAAGGACAAATTCTCGGCATAATCGGCAGGAATGGGGCGGGCAAATCAACACTTTTAAAGATAATTTCAAAGATAACGACACCATCCACGGGTATTGTAAAACTAAAAGGTAAAGTTGCTTCACTGCTGGAAGTAGGGACAGGTTTTCGTACCGATCTTACGGGAAGGGAAAATATTTTCCTGAACGGTACGATAATGGGCATGGGAGCAAAAGAGATAAAGCAAAAGCTTGATGAGATAGTCGATTTTGCAGGCGTAAGCCGCTATCTGGATACACCTGTAAAACGTTATTCGTCAGGCATGTTGGTAAGGCTGGGATTTGCCGTCGCAGCTTTCCTGGAGCCGGACATTTTGATTGTAGATGAGGTTTTAGCTGTAGGTGACGCGGAATTCAGGAAAAAGGCTATCGGCAAGCTTGGCGAGATAAGCCATGATAGAAACCGAACCGTATTGTTTGTTTCTCACAATATGGGAGCGATTAAAAGCATTTGCGATCGTACAATCGTCCTTAATAAGGGACAGCTTGTTTTTGACGGAGAAACAGACTTGGCGATACAGCATTATCTCAATGACGTATCAACGGTTTCAGATGTCGACCTGGCTAATCGTTCTGATAGGAACGGCAATGGGCAGCTGCGTTTTGAAGACTTTACAATGACAAATAAAATGGATGAGTCTATTCCTGTTGTTTGCACGGGAATGCACATCAAGTTCAATTTTAACATCGATGTCAAAGAAGCATTAAAAAAGACAAAAGTTTTCGCGACTTTCCGTTCCTCAAGCGGTTATACATTATTTATTTGCAGTAACTTTTTTTCCAACGATTTTTATGATTTGGAACCAGGCAAGTATAAGATCACAATGGACCTGCCGCGCTTTCCCCTTTCATCGGGCCAATATGCCATTGACCTGAAAGTGACGTCGGGCAAAACTGTACTTGACGAAATAGAGTCGGCAGTAACGCTTGACGTAGAGAATGGTGACTTTTTCGGATCGGGAAGGATAGTTACAAGCAAAAACGGGGTGCTGATCGACCATACGTCGAGTATCCAACGGATTGAGCATTGATGGAAAATATAATCAGCAAAGACAGCTTAATGTGTGTTGCTCTTGCGTTGAAAGATATTGACAGGTATACACCGATAGAGCAACTACCTACAGGTTACCGGCATATTATCAAAGAGGTTTTCGAATATGAGGACATAATTATCAAAAAAACAAATTACGCCAAAAACCGAAACATGGACCATTATCTCTTTGAAAACGAAATTTATTGGCTCGAGCGGCTTCATGGCTGCGGTTTTTCTCCAGAGTTGATGGATAGTTTTAAGATCGATGAAGATATTTATATTTTGATGCGTAAAATACAGGGTGATAATCTTTATTCAGTATTCAATGAACACAAGACATGGAATACATCCGACTTTCGTAATAAACTCAGAGAAAAGTTCAATGGGACATTAGAATTTTTAAAAAGAGAATCGCTGATCCATAAAGATCTGCGGCCTCAGAATATAATTGTTAATCGAGAGGTGAGCGTTTTTGGTGTTGTTGATTATCAGTTCTGCTCAAAAGCAGGTGAGGGATTAAAAGTTGTGGGTTTACGCCAGTGGCTGCATTACCGAAAAGCGATAAAAGGTGTTGGCGGTGAATGGCGAAAACCAGATATATCTGAATTCGATTTTGATACAGACCGGTATATGCTGTACTTGATAATCGAACAATTGAGCTCTTTGGAAAGCAATTAAAAATGAGTGATAAATCAGTATTAGTGACAGGCGCAGACGGTTTTATCGGTTCACATCTGACAGAAATACTGCTTGAAAAAGGCTTTAAGGTTCGAGCACTGTCGTATTATAATTCTTTCAATAACTGGGGATGGCTCGAGCAGATCAAGTCGAGTGTTAAGCTGGAAATTGTAAGCGGAGATATCCGCGATCCGTATTTCTGTATCGGCTTGACTAAAGACATAGATATCGTGTTTCACCTGGCGGCGCTTATAGCTATTCCATTTTCATATAAGGCACCATACAGTTACGTCCAGACAAACGTGCTTGGAACAACCAATCTATGCCAGGCATGCATGAGCAATTCGGTTGAAAGACTTATCCAGACTTCTACAAGTGAAGTTTATGGAAGCGCGTTGTACGTACCGATCGATGAGAAACATCCGCTTCAGCCTCAGTCACCATATAGTGCAAGTAAAATCGCCTCCGATGCCATTGCGATGAGTTTTTATAATACATTCGAGCTTCCTGTTACGATCGCAAGACCATTCAATACTTATGGCCCGCGACAGTCAGCCAGGGCTGTCATACCCGCAATTATCAGTCAGTTGCTGACGGGCAGAGAGGAAATTGATCTTGGAGATCTTGAGACGACACGAGATTTCAATTTTGTGAAGGATATCTGTCACGGTTTTATTATGCTGGCTTTGAGCAGGGATTCGATCGGGCAGACTTATAATATCGGATCGAACACGGAAGTTGCTATCGGTGAGGTTTTTGAACTGCTAAAAGAAATAACCGGCAGTGATGCAAAATATGTTTGTGACAAGTTGCGGATACGGCCGAATAAATCTGAGGTTAGACGGCTGAAATGTGATAACACCAAATTAGCAAGTCTCACAGGGTACCGTCCCGAATTCAGTATGGAGCGGGGTTTAAGAGAAACTGTGACATGGTTTTCCGATCCTGTAAATCTGAGTCGGTATAAAACTGATACATATAATATTTAGAATTAAGATTAAATATTTGAGGATAGATTTATAAAAATAGGTTACGTTTTTAATCATTTGTACATGGGTGGGGTACAAACCCATTTCGCCACTTTGTGCGAATACTTTTCCAAATTCCACGAGGTAAAGTATACATCAATGCGTACCGATGGCGCAGAGCCCATCATAAAAAAGCGGATGGAGAAGTTTGAATGCCTGAACTTTGCCGAACTGTCGAGGTGGGCAGATGTTATTCATTTTGATCTTTATGAAAATTTCGAATGTAATTACAGCAAGGTTTTGGCGGCGAAAAGTATTGTCACACTGGTCAATTTCCGCTTTTCGATAGGATTTATTCGGAGATCACTGAAATACCACTTTCCCATTTTTTTTACCGCAATGTCACAAACTATAGCAGATAATGTCAAAGTGGCGGCAGAGATCATCTATTCAGGTGTGGACACTGAACGTTTCAAACCTTTAGCAAAAGTGGAAAAAAAGTATGACGTTTTAATACTCGGAAGAATGAGACCAATCAAAAATCACAGGCTTTTTATCGATATCTGCAAAAAGGGGAATTTTTCTTTTGTGGCTATCGGCGGAACCGCGGGCCATTTTACAGGGCATGTGAATGAAATTGAGCAGATGGTTCGCGGGGCAGCCAAACCCGGCAGAGACTTTGTTCCGGGAGTCGTTGAAGATCAGGAAATAGTACCTTTAATAAATCAGGCCAGAGTTGCGGTAGTCACTTCGGTATCTGAAGGGCTTGGGTTGAACGCTCTTGAGCCAATGAGCTGCGGTTTGCCCGTGGTCGCAGTGGATAACGGAGGAAGCAAAGAAGCATTAGGCAGTGACAACCTATGCGGGATGGTATTGGACAAATCGACCACACTTCAAGATTTTGTTGAAGCTATACAAAAATGCATGAATGATAAAGATATGCAACGTAACGCAAGGGAGAGAATTTGTACGATTTTTTCAATGGATAAGGTGTTCGACGGTTACTCTAAAGTATACTCGAAAATTTGCGGAGAGCGGTAAAGTGATAAAACTATTCGAATTGAATTACGATGACAAAGAGATCCGGGCCGTAGAGGAAGTATTGCGGTCCCGCTGGATAAGTATGGGGCCGAAGGTAGAGGAATTTGAGGCTCGATTCGCAGCCATGGTTGGACGCAGGCACGCAATTGCTGTAAACAGTTGTACCGCTGCTCTACACCTTGGGATGCTTTTATCGGGAGTAGGACCTGGAGATGAAGTTATCGTACCATCCCTTACATTTGTTGCTACTGTAAATAGTATCCTCTACACGGGTGGACGGCCTGTTTTTGCAGATATTACCAGTGAAGTTGATCTTACTGTTTCTTATGAAGATATTGTGAAAAAAACAACTGATGCGACAAAGGCGATAGTTGTCGTTCATTACGCCGGGTTTTCCTGTGACATGAACAGAATTTGTGACTTCGCAAAGGCCAGAGGCATTGCTGTTATCGAGGATGCATGTCACGGGCCTGGAGGGATTTACCTGGAGCGTCCGTTAGGATCACTGGGAGATGTTTCATGTTATAGTTTCTATTCAAATAAAAATATAGCTACGGCAGAAGGCGGCATGCTCCTGGCGGACAAGGATGAATATGCTGAAAAGGCTCGGCTGCTCAGAAGTCACGGTATGACAAGCAATACTTTTCATCGGAAGGACAACTCCAGTTCCTACGATGTGGTTGCACTTGGATATAATTACCGTATGGACGAAATACGAGCCGCACTTGGGCTGGTGCAACTGAGCAAACTGCCTGCTTCGATTAAAAAAAGGAACATGCTTGCAAAAAGATATATTGAGCTTTTGAGAAAATCTCCTTTTATCGTGGTTCCTTTTACTAATTATCAAGGTCTGTCGCCTTATTATATTTTCCCTTTGCGAATAACGGGCTTTGACAGGGATGAACTTGCGGCAAAACTGCTTGATGCGGGGATTCAAACAAGCCGACACTATCCGCCCGTACATAAGTTTGCCATCTATCAATCATACGGGTGCCAATTGCCGCTGACTGAGAAAATTTTTGGGGAACTGATCACCTTGCCTCTCCATGACTTGATGACTGAGCGGCATGTTGAATATATCAGCGAAACAATAATAGAAATAACTTCAAGTGTGAATTGATGTCGATGAAAGTATTGCTTGTTAATGTAAAAAATCCATATGTTGACTCTAACAATCCGCCCCTTGGATTGTGCTATATCGCTTCATGGCTGAGGGAGAAATCAGATGCTGATATAAAAATTGCAGACATGACAGTGGAGAAAATAGATGACGAGCAATTTATCCAAAAATATATAAATGCATTTCAGCCGGAAATAATAGGCATTTCAGCTTTGACCCCGACATTTAATTATGCGGTTGAACTGGCAAGACTGATAAAAAAACATGTGAACACTCCCATAGTTATCGGCGGTGCCCATGTTTCATCGCTGCCTGAAGAAACCCTGGAGATGGGTTGTTTTGATACAGTAGTAACTGGTGAAGGTGAAATATCTTTTGCAGAGTTGTGTCAAAAAGTTAAGGAGGGCACTGCTTTGCCGAAAATAGTTCACGGTGAGCCTGTGAATTTGCTTGACCATCTGCCCTTTCCGGCGAGAGACCTGGTGGATCTAAAACGATACGGATTTGAAGTAAACGGAGAATTTGGCACAAGCATTATCACAAGTCGTTCATGTCCGTTCAATTGTATATTTTGCAATAAAAGCGTGTTCAAAAGTAATTTTCGGCAGCATAGCGCAGAGCATATTTATTCTGAAATTGTGCACCTTATGAAGGATTTTGGCTGCCGCTCGTTTAATTTCCTGGATGATACATTTACATTTCGGCCCGCAATCGCACAGCAGTTATGCAATAAAATTATTGATAACAATCTTCAAATTACATGGAAATGCATGACACGAGTTGATTGTATCGATAAGCCGATGCTTGAATTGCTGAAGAAGGCTGGATGTGTTGAAATAGTGATAGGGGTGGAAACAGGTGACGCGGAGATAATGAAAAAAATACGCAAAGGCATTACTCTTGAACAAGTGCAGATAGTTATGGGCTATGCGAAAGAGTTGTCACTTGCCACTAAAACTTTTTTTATGATAGGTTTTCCGTGGGATACTGATGAGACAATATGCAAAACAATCAATTTTGCTATCGATCTTTCGCCTGACAATGCTCAATTTGCGCTTATCGCACCGTTTCCAGGGACAAAGTTATGTGGAATTCTCAAAGAGATGGGTATCGAAGTTTCACGCAAATGGGGAGATTACCTATTGAAGGGCGATGAGGTTAATTATGCTTATTCGCTGCCGGGACTTTCCAAAAATAAATTGAAAGAGTATGTTCGTCTGGCGTATAAATGCTTTGAAAAGAAGCAGCATATCAGCCAGTTACAATAAAACTATTAGTTTGGCGGACCATCATGCTATCAGATATTTATATAAATCAGCACAGTACTATCCTTGATGCTTTGAAGCAGATGGACCTGAAAAATGTTAAACTGTTGTTGATGACTGACTCGGCAAGACATTTTTTGAGTGTGATAAGTATCGGGGATATTCAGCGTGCGATCATAAAGAACCGGCCGCTTGATACGGCAATCGAAGAGATAACGCGGCCACATGTTTTAATAGCCCTTCCTTCTGACTCACAAGAATATATAAAAGAGCAGATGCTGAAGAATCGTGCTGAGTGTATGCCGGTAGTTAATGAGAACAATGAAATTGTTCACATCTATTACTGGTCTGACTTTTTCGATAAAGATGTCAACAGCAAGGATCTGACGGAAGTGCCTGTATTGATCATGGCCGGCGGAAAAGGTGAGAGGCTTAAACCTCTGACAGATATTATTCCGAAGCCCCTTGTTCCGGTAGGCGACAAAACCATAATCGAGCATATCATAAATCAGTTCAATAAGCATGGGTGCAGGAATTTTTACATATCCACAAACCATAAACATGAACTGCTTAAGGGTTATCTGGACTCCATTAAGTTGCCGGAGAATGATATTAAATATCTTCATGAAGATTTTCCGCTGGGCACGGCTGGTGCAATGGCGGCCCTGAGAGGTACAAAAAGCAGCTTTTTCGTGTCAAACTGTGACATAATAATATATCAGAACTACTCGAAGATACTCGAATTTCATCGTGAAAATGAAAATGATGCAACTATTGTGACCGCCATCTATCATCATAAAATTGATTATGGTGTAGTTGAGACAGATGATTCCGGCGAGGTTTTGGATATTCATGAGAAGCCGGAAAAAATTTATCAAATCAATACCGGGTTCTATGTTTTTGAATCTTCGGTATTGGATCTCATTTCTGATAATACATCCTGCGATATGCCTGAGTTGCTTGCGAGATTGAAAAACGGAGGCAGGAAAGTCGGGGTCTTTCCCATACAGAATAGTTCTTGGTTTGACATTGGCCAAAAGAAAAACTATTTAGAGGTGCTTCATGACGCATTCAACCACTGAGGCTTTTTCTTCAGCAGCTGAACTGCATCTGTTCGTTATCTGGAATAATGCTCGTCATTGCGAGCAAAAGATTATCGCTGATATCGCAGCAAATTTTTCGGTATTAAATATTTATGAGATCCAATGGCAGAAAAATCTGTTCAATGACAATCTTTCACGTTTTTATGGTGCGAATCTCCCGAAAGATTGTAATAAAGAAATCGAAATCGGCAGAGACTCTTTTTTGATAGCGGTAGTCATTGATGATAAGCCGCAATATTCGATAAGGCAAGTAAAAGCTAACAAAAAGGCGAGAGTCAATACAAACACGTTCGAAGCCAAGACACGCTATCGTGAGTGGGCGTCAAATAATGATAAGGCTGGCAGCCTTGTGCATGGTTCAAATACCTCAACTGAAAGTAATCATGATCTTACGTTGCTTCTTGGCATTAATGCAAAAGATTTTATCGATAAAAACGGTGGTTCGCGATGGACAGGAGAGTATACAAAGATTCAGCAAGATGTGGCGGGGGGTTCAGGGTGGAAGAGCCTGGAAGAAATGTTTTATGTTCTTAATAACACTATGACTTATGTTGTGCTCCGAAATTATGAAAATATGATCAATGAGCTGGTGCATTATGAGCATCCTGATATAGACTTACTTGTTTTGGACAGGGATAGAACTGCACAAATATTAAACGCACGAAGGGTACCGGCAGAAGAATACAGGGTTCAATACAAGGTCACTATATCCGGCAAAGAAATTCCATGCGACTTGCGTTTTTTAGGTGATGACTACTACGATAAAACCTGGCAGCACGATATTCTTCTTAACCGTCGGCTGGACGGCCAGGGGTTCTATGTGCCCAGTGAGACCGACCATTACTATTCACTGTTGTATCATGCCATAATTCACAAAAAGATATTTTTAGATGAATACCGAGTTAAGCTTGCTGATATGGCATCAAAACTGGGTTTAGAATCGCCGGAGCGTTGTATGCTCGACGAGTATATGAAAAACCAGATGTATCAATATGTTCGCCCCAAGGATATGAGTGTGCGATATACGATTGGAACTTCAAAAATGCCGAAAGACAGGATTTTACACCGTCTGCTTAAATTTGTCTGGCGAACGGCGGGTGAGCCTGAGTGGTGCAGGAATTGGTATCATAATTTTAATCGCAAGGAGAGGGAACAGCGTGTTTGAAGGGTTTAATAAACAGCACATACAACTTGACGGACACGATTATGAATTGCAGGTAAGGATAAACGACTGTTCTCCTGAAATTCCTGTATTGGTGATGGTTTCATGTATAAAAAACCTGGAAAGCCTGAAACTTGTCAAGGCTGCTGTCAGAAGTATTCGAAAATTCACTATGATTGGCTATAAGCTCTGGGTGGTTGACAATAATTCTCCTGTTGAACACCTTGAATGGTTGAGTGGGCAAGATGACATAAACCTGGTTTTTATCAGGAACGAACCTGCTCAGAAGAATGGCAGCTATGCAAATGCCCTGGGTCTGGAGACTGTCGCGAAAATCATTTCGCCTGAAACAAAGTATTTTATGACTTTACATCAGGATGTGATGCCCACAAAAAAAGGATGGCTGACTTACCTTTTATCAAAATTCAGTGATGAAATCAGAGCGGTTGGGTTGCGTGAAGACCACGGCAGAGTGCCGGAGGGGGTTATACACGTTTTAGGATATATTATTGATTGGCAAATTTTTCAAAGACTTAGGTTGAGTTTCTGGCCCGAGTTGCCAATCTATGATGTTGGTGATAAAGCGATATATTTATTGAAGCAGGCAGGATACAAGTATTTTGCGACTCATAACACTATCTGGAACAACAAGCTTCATGAAATTTTACGGCCTCCTTACAAGGGATTGTCTTTCGATATGAGTTTAGATGACAAAAATGATGTCATATTCATGCACTTGGGACGAGGAGTGAGAAAATCACAAAATTCAAGTACCGGCAGGCATAAGTCTATCGCAGGTTGGATAGATTTTGCACAAAAAGAACTGGACATATACTGGGAACGCCAGTCACTATCTAAACGTATTTTAAAGGAACTTCAGCTCAATCCTTGTTATTCTTTGCGAAGATGCTTTGTGGATGATTTCTTCTTCAGGGCTATACGACATGTTCCTGCTGAGGCAGACGTATTAGACATTGGTGGAAAGAGGGTTTCAAAACGAGGCTTATTCAATGTCGAAGTTTATGGGCATAAAGTAAAGTATGTTAATATTGATAGCTTAACTAAGCCGGATTATCTGAGTGACGCAAATAATATCGATGTATCGGATAATTCTTTTGATTGCGTTATTCTCGCAGAAATATTGGAACACGTCCCTAATCCCATGGGGGTTTTGCAGGAAGCTTACCGATTACTCAAGCCGGGAGGATACGCTCTTCTATCAGCACCTTTCAACTTTCATGTTCACGCAGACCCTAATGACTATGGGCGATATACAGATGGCTGGTACAAGCGGACTTTATTTGATGTCGGCTTCAGAAATATTGAGATAGAAAAGCAGGGTCTCTTTTTCGCGACATACCTCAATATGTCAAGATTTTGGATAGCGGAATTAAACAAAAGCTCAAAATTAAGGAATAAGATAACTGGAAAACTGGTTTTAAAGTTTTTTCCTTATCTGGCACGTAAAAGCTTAAGATGGGACAGTTACGATATTGTGAAGAACAGTGATATACTCAGTGGCTACACTACGGGATATGGTGTAGTCTGCGAGAAGCCGATTTCTTAAAGAAGATTTATTAAGGCAGCAGGGTAATAAAAGTGCAATCTGAAGAGAGCGACAAAATTAGAAATCATATTGTTGGTTTCACAGAGCAAATTGACAATAACGCGAAAATTGACAAAGATGTTTTCTTTAACTGGTTCAATCAGACAGGCAATATAGACTGTACGTTTGTAAGGGGTGCGTGGGATTTCGCGATTCACATTGCAAATCCTATATCGCCTTATTTGAAGAAGCCGGAAGAAAAGACGGTTCTTGACCTTGGATATGGAGGCGGACGGATGCTGGGGGGGGCGTGTCAGTTCTTCAGCAAAGTAATAGGTGTCGATATTCACAGCCAAAATGAATTGGTACAAAAAGAACTGAATGCAAGGGGATTAAATAATTTTCATCTTTTACAGAATGACGGCAGGAGCATACCGGTTGAGACAGATTCTGTCGATATGGTTTACTCGTTCATAGTATTTCAGCACATTGAGAAAATTGAGATATTCAAAAATTACCTCAATGAAATATTTCGTATTCTAAGGCCTAGTGGTCTAGGGTGCATATACTAGGCAGATTTTATAAATTTTCGATCAACCGGAGTTCCAGGTTGATGCTGTTTGTTGATAATCTTCTGGAAAATATTTTACATCGAAACTCATACCGAGAATTTCCGGCAGCGGTCAATAGTACAAATTTAAAAATATCAGGATCTTTTGCAAGGAAAACTGCAAAGCACTGTGGATTTAAAATCCTTGGGGAAATGGTATCACGCAAGAAAGTTCCAGACGGAACGCAGTATTTCGGCGGCCAAAAAGGAATACTTCTGAGAAAAAATTAGCAACCTGATGGATATGAAAGTACATGTTGATGGCAGTGACATGCTTGGCTGGTCGATTGATCAGGACCGGGCAAATTTGATCACATTGTTAAGCCGAATGGGCCTTAAAGATAGAAGCTGGTTCAGCGCAGATATCATCCATAATCTTTGGTGGAAGAATATTCTCAACTATAATTATATCAAGTTTTTTTTGCGGAAAAAGATATTGCTGACGGCTTCTAATTTCATAGACATCGGTGATGAGGAGTATTTTTTATATGATGAGTTTAAAAGGGCTGAGAAGATTGCTACAGCATGGATCGCTCCCAGTATGAAACAAAAGTCTATTTTTGATTCGCATGGGATCAGGTCCTATTACTTTCCATTTCTGATAGATCAGGATATCTTTCGGCCGCTTGCAATTGATAAAAAAAAACTTTTTGAGCAATATAAAATTCCGACAGAACTGCAGAATAAGGTCGTAATTGGCTCTTTTCAGAGAGATTCTCTGGGCAAAGAGTTATCCAAACCGAAATGGCAGAAAGGGCCTGAATTACTAATCGAACTGGTGAAGGATTTACCGGCTGAGAATTATGTTCTGCTGCTGGCCGGACCGCGGCGGCACTATTTATTGGAACAATGCAAAAAACACGGCATATCATATTACTATCTGGGTGCGGAAACCTGCAATGATGATATAAAAACCAATCACATTCCAATTGATCAGATGCCGATGTTATATCATCTGACAGATGTTTATTTGATAAGCTCCAGATCAGAAGGCGGACCCAAGGCCGTGCTTGAGGCTTGTTCCACGAGAACATTCGTGATGAGTACCGATGTCGGGTTGGCTGGTGATTTTATGGATGCTGATTATGTGTTCGATGGTATAGGCAAATACAAGAAAAGACTATCGGAGATAGTCGAGGATTTTGATAAAGCACAGATTGGGATTGCCAATGCAATTGATAATAATTACAGCAGATTTAATACTATAATGAGGACGGATGCGTTATGCGAAAGACTTTGCGCAATCTACTCAGACGTCATGGCTAATTAAATAATGAAATGTCATATTTTATATAAATTTCGGACTGGACCTTGGGGAGGTGCCAACCAGTTTCTGAAGGCTTTGAAAAAGAATCTGGAAATACGCGAATGCTATTCGAAGAGTATGTCGAAGGCGGATGTTGTATTATGCAATCTAAATCCTGCAATTTTTATGGAGATATTGACGGCTGTTCGGGTGTTTGGCAAAAAACATGACAGGCCGAGACTTATCGTGAGGATCGACGGCCCGGTAAGTGGAATACGAGGTACAGATAACGAAATGGACCGTTTGTTTATCGATTTCATAAATATCGCGGCTGACGGAGTCCTATTTCAATCTGAGTGGAGCAGGCAGAAGTTGGCGGAAATTGCAAAAATTGTCACTGTTAACAGCCGGGTGATCACAAACGCTCCTGATAAAAAGTTTTTCAACAAGTCGCCTGCACATCCCGGAGACAATCAAAAAATCAGGCTAATCGCGAATTCATGGTCACCTAATCCGAATAAAGGATTTGAGGTTTATAAATATCTTGATGATGTGCTGGATTTTTCTAAATATGAATTTACCTTTATAGGAAACAGTCCGGTAGAATTCAAAAATATAAAACACATTAAACCGCTTGATAGTAAAAAGCTGGCAAAAGAACTTAAACAACATCATATTTATATTACGGCTTCACGCAAGGATCCTTGTTCTAATTCTCTGATTGAGGCATTGCATTGCGGCTTGCCGGCGATAGCATATAATGACGGCGGTCATCCCGAGATAATAGGCAAAGGAGGCAGAATATTTGAATTGCCTGAAGAGATTCCTTTCTTGCTTGAAGACATTGCGGCAAAGTATCAGGACTATTTCAGCGGTATCAATTTGCTGGATATAGACAATGTAACCGATGAGTATTTGAAGTTCTTTTCGCAATCTATGAAATCTGAGATTAGGCAACTCGATGATGCAAATGCATATGAAGTGTTATATACTAAAGTGATGCAAATATATTCTCAGAAGGCGATCACTTTTATGGGAAAAATGAAGACCTTATGGAAGTAACCACCGATTTTCAGATACATACAGATGAATTTATTTAGAAAATTAATATACGGCAGAACAGCAGCGAAACTTTTCGAACGGACAGTGCTGAATCTCCATTCAAAACTCTACACTGTCGCAAGTATTTATTCCAAAAGAAATAATGGCGGCAGGCACCCTAAACATGACATCATTAATTATACTAAGTGGTTCTGTGATCATATTGAAGTTGGATGGGTGGTTCTGGATATCGGGTCTCATTTCGGAAGTATGGTTCAAGGGATGGCAACTAAAGCAGATTTTGTCTACGGTATCGAAATTAACAAACATAATTATAGCCAGGCAATGAAAGAAAATTCGAAAAAGAACGTTAAATATATCCATGATGATGCTATGAATTTTGACTACTCGAAACTGCCCGGTATTGATTGTGTAACATTGTCAAATGTTCTTGAGCATATAAGCGATCGAATTGTTTTTCTGAAAACTCTCGTTAACAACGTTAAATGGTCAGACAGGGGGTTAAAGCAGTTTTTGATCCGAGTGCCGGCTATTGAACGTGACTGGATAAGTGTGTATAAGAAGCAAAAAGGTGTCAAATGGAAACTCGATAATTCGCATGATACAGAGTATACGCTGGAACAGTTTTATGACGAGATGAATAAGGCTAACCTTAGGGTTATAGATTGCCGATTACGCTTCGGAGAGATATACTCTATTTGTGCAGTAAAATAAAATGTCAAAAACTTAAACAGGCCAGTTTTTCTATGCATTCATCACGGTATAGCTCAATACACAATTTAAATTCCTGCAATACGTTGCCCAAAATTTTGTTCAGGCCTTATATGGTGTTAAACCGTTTCAATAATATGTTTCCGGGTGCATTTCTCGATGAGAGGATACAACATAAAGATTTTATTGTCAGTGACGTTGAAAAGAAATTCTCTGTCCTGCCTACCGGTTCCTCACCTTCAAGGCGGTTGTGCGATATGTTCTGGTCGTGCCTGAATTGGAAAGCGATAGATGAGTTACTCGGCGGAATACAATTAATGGATATAGGATGCGGAACTGGCAAGTACTTTAAGTTGTTAAATACATTTAGCAGCAGCAGGATTAAAAAGTACGCCGGCCTGGATATTAATTCAAAAGACAGTTGGAAAGAAATGTCAGGCAATAATGTTATTTTTGAAACTTATGACGGTATTAATATAAAGGGAAAAATCGCTGCTGGAACTAATTTTTTTATAAGCCAGTCTGCAATAGAACATATGTGCGAAGATGTGTCTTTTTTTTGCCAGGTTGGAGGCTATATTAGTGATATCGAAAAACTGGCGCTGCAAATTCATCTATTTCCATCCGCCGGCTGTTTAAGGCTTTACAGGGTTCACGGAATAAGACAATATACTCCACGAACGATTTCGACGTTAACCAGACAAATAGGTTCAGGCCAAATTACATTATTCCGCCTTGGGGGAAAGAAATGCAATGACCTGCATTTCAACTTTATTACCGTCCCTCTGAGGAAAAGAGAAGAAGACCAAAGGAAAAGCAGGCGAGAAGAGTATGAATCTGAATTGGTGAAGGCCATTAAGAGTGATATGCAATACCCTGCAATGGAACCATCATTCTATGCACTGGTAATTTCGCATAATTTTCCTGAGAGCTTTAAATTATTTACATGTTAAACTCCGCATCAAATCCCAAAATATCTGTTGTAATGTCAGTATGGAATTCCGACAAATATATTCGTCATGCAATAGAGAGCATTCTTTGCCAGACGCTTGGAGATTTCGAGTTTATTATCATTGACGATAGTTCAAATGACACTTCTCGGGAAATAATTTCCAGTTATGCAGATAAAGATAAGCGGATAGTTTTCATTTCAAATCCCAAGAATCTTGGATTGGCAGCATCGTTAAACAGGGGCATTAAAATAGCCCGAGGCGGCTATGTTGCCAGATTCGATCCGGATGATATTGCAATTCCGACAAGATTCCAGGTTCAATATGACTACCTGGAAAGCAGGCGAGAAGTCTTTTGCATTGGTACACAGGCGGTTAACATTAATGAAAACGGCAATGAACTTTTTTTTACAACGGCACCATTAAACGAGAAAGAAATTTTTCGAATACTCAAAAATGGTATTGCTCGTACCTGCCTCATTCACCCTTCTATTATGTTCAGAAATAATGGCACAGTGTTTTATAATGAAAAATTTCATTTCAGTCAAGACCGTGAACTTTACGGCAGACTTATGACAGAAGGGAAAATACTTAGGAATCTCCCAAATGTTCTACTAAAATACAGAATTCATAAGACAGCTAATCATCCTGATAAAAAGATCAAGCAATTTATATATCGAAAGTTTATTACGCAATATATATCTCTGCACCAGGAAGGGAACCATGACAATTACAATGGTGCGGATTTTTCCCTGATAGATAACATAAATGCGGCAGAGATTAGTGAAAAAGCTGATGATAGAGATTTTTTGCAACATATTTTACGAGTTAAGTTTTCTACTGGCGTTTACAAAGAATCAAGAGCGTTTGCTGTCAAACTGATCAGGAATCGCGGGTCGAATCTCAGTACATATCTTCTGTTGCTTGCGTCTTTTCTGCCGGACAAAACAATTAATATCGTTAAGAAAATCAGAAACCTTCTGCACCAGAAACGTTTGAATAAAAAGCCTATAGCAGCTAATATTGGGCTGTTAATGTCTGACGGAACTGGTCTTAGTACATGGGCATCAAACGGCACTTTACATCGCGAGTTGATGTTATATGAAAATCTTTTGAGGATGGGATGGCTTATCCATGTATTCTCTTATGATAGTGCCAAAACTTTACCTCCTATTGAAACGGCAATGAAGTTGATACCTGTTAAGTTTCACTGGCGATTGCCGGTCCTGCTATCGCAGTATTTGTTGCCGATAAGATTTAAACGCATAGGCAGGACGATATCAACTATTATAACAAACCAGGCAAGTGCAGCGATGCCCGCGATTGCTATCGGGAAATTATGGAAAACAAAGTTAGTTGCCAGAGGCGGATATGTTTATGGTCAGAGATGTCAGGTGCTTCAAATTGATGATAAGAAATCACGAAGACGAAAAGCCGGCGAAAGGAAACTCTTTGAAAATGCGGATGTTTGTTTTACACCAACGGCAGAATTGGCTGACTGGATCAGTAAGTTTTATAAAATAGATCCGGCAAAAATAAAAGTGGTCTCAAATTATGTGAATACAAATGCTTTCAAACCAATGAAATGTGACTTCCGATATGATGTTATTTCTATCGGGAGATTAACTAATGTGAAACGCCATGACCTTTTAATAAGAGCAATGGCGGGAACCGGGCGCAAGATATTAATAGTAGGCGATGGGGAAGCAAGAGCAAGTTTGGAAAACCTTGCAGAAAAACATAATGTCAGACTTGAAATACTGTCCTCGGCGGCTAACGAGGAACTTGTCCAATGTCTAAATAATTCCAGAGTTTTCTTCCTTGGTTCAAAGTGGGAAGGACATCCGAAAGCTCTTATCGAAGCAATGAGCTGCGGACTCGCCTGCATCGGAGTTAATTCCCCCGGAATATGTAATCTGATCAAACATTCTAATACCGGTTTGCTGGTACAGCCTGATGAAAAGCAAGTTAGAAAAGCTATTTTAAGTTTGATTGAGGATTCGTCGTTTGCGGAAAGGCTTGGCGATAATGCCAGGCGGTATGTACTTGATAATTTTGATTTTTCAGAGATTTTGGCCATGTATCAGGATACTCTATGGAGATTGAACGGAATCTAAAATATGATCATAGGCTTTACTCATAGACATGATGAATCTGGGGGACCCGGCAGCTTTCAAATCCGCATTTCGCGAGTGTTACAAAAGAGAGGCTGGCAGATTGTGTACCCTGAAGACAATATACGGCCTGACGTAATACTGGTGATTCAGGGAAGTCGAAAAATCGGGTGGCTTCTTAAATGCAAAGCAAAAGGGATAAAAATTGTTCAGCGGCTTAATGGTATTCATTGGCTGTATAAAATGAGACCGTACTCAATTAAGATGCAATTGATGTTTCGCTACTGGAATATAAATACGGCTTTTATTCGCAGATACATTGCAAATTCTATAGTCTATCAAAGCAATTTTTCTTATCAATGGTGGCAAAGGCAATATGGAAAAGTAAATAAGCATGAGACAATAATTTATAATGGTGTCGATTGCCAGGAATATAAATCGGTGATTTCTAAAGATGCTCATAGACTGATATGCGTGGAGGGCAATTTAGACTATAATCCCTATGCTGCTAAGATAATAGCAGCAATATCACATAATCTGACCAGTGCAGGGCTGATAGAAAAACTTGAACTCTACGGGACGATCTCAAATACAACCAGAGAACTATTAAAGAACTCGCCTGTAATATTCAAAGGCAATGTAGCTCGTGAAGCGATGCCGCAGGCGTATCGTAACTCGGTTCTTATTTCTCTCGATCTTAATCCGTCATGTCCTAACTCAGTATTAGAGAGTTTGGCTTCGGGATGTCCCGTAATCGGTTTTGATACGGGGGCACTTAAGGAATTGGTTTCGCACGAATCAGGAAAAATTGTGCCGTACGGCTCCAATCCGTGGAAACTCGAGAAGCCCGACATTGAATCTTTAAGTAAAGCCGGTGCCGAGGTGCTAGAAAATCATAATAATTATTCTCAGGCAGCGAGAAGGTCGGCTGAGATAAATTTTAATCTTGATGATATGGTCGATAATTATTTAAAGATTTTTGGAAATTGAGATGAATTACAGAACTTTTGCACCCAGATATATGTGGCGAAGATTGAAACAGTTATATTTTCAAAAATCGAATCCTGAACTGCCGTGGCTTGCAGAAAATACCATTATGATTCTATCGGAATGGCTCAAGGCAGGTGACTCAGGGTTCGAATACGGTTCTGGAAGAAGTACACTCTGGCTTGCAAATAGAATTGAACATCTTGTCAGTGTCGAACATGATGAACAGTGGTTTGAGAAGGTCGGAAAAAACATCAGCCGGTCACAATTGGCCGAAAAGGTTGATTATCGTCATTGCACAATTGATAAATATCCAGATGTAATCAAAGATTTTCCCAACGAATCGTTTGATTTCATCCTCGTGGACGGCAAAAAACGGCTGGAATGTATGGCAAATTCCGTTGCTAAGCTTAAGCCGGGCGGACTATTGATACTGGATAACGCAAATAGATTCTTGCCGAATAAATCTTTAAATAACTTTTCTGCTTTCTATGATTATACTGAGAAGCCTCGGCCTGAATGGGCAGCGTTTACAGATAGCATTTCAAATTGGCGAACATTTTTTGCAAGTGACGGGATTTTAGATACCCGCTTTTGGATTAAGCCTTCGAGTATGAAATGCGAAATGGAAATTAAAAAAAATGTCGTTGCCGGATACAAACAAGGGAATGATTTAGTTCTATGAAAACAGCTATTTATCAGCCTGTTGTGCCGTATTATCGCATCGCCCTTTTTAATGAACTGTCTGTTCTGATGAAAGGTAACTTGCAGGTTCATGCGAGCATGACTATGCAAGGTAATCCTGATACATGCCTGAAAGATTCTGCATTTCTGTTTATCAATCATGAGGCCATCTCAGTTTTAAGGAATCAGATATTTTGGCAAAAAAATTTGGATGTTCCTAAAGATTTTTGCCGGGGAGATGTGATTGTTTTTAATGGTAATCCCAGGATGATCAGTAACTTTGGTCTAATCTCGCAGGCTAAGCGAAAAAAACTTGCGCTTGTATGGTGGGGACAGGGCTGGAGTGCAACATCGCGGCCTCTTCAGGCATGGATAAGACGCCTTATGTCCCAAAGGCTGGCGGATGTTCTGTTGCTTTATAATGAACATGAACGCAGACAGTATATTGATTATGGATTTCCAGAGGACAGGATTTTTGCGGCTAATAACACAGTTGACACTAATCCTATTCGTACAAATTGTGAGAGATGGACATCTTCAATGTTGAGTGACTTCAAAGAACAACACGGTCTTACGGAAAAGAAATTACTGCTTTTTTGCGGAAGATTATCATTAAAAACAAAGCTCGATATGCTTATCAACGTATTGCCGAGACTCAGATTGAATCACCCCGACGTCCTTTTGGCAATAATAGGAGAGGGGCCTGAATTGTCAAAGTTAAAGTCGCAGGCTTTAAAATTGGATATTTCTGATAATATCCTTTGGCTTGGCCAACATTATGACCAGGACTATCTGACACCATGGTTTCTGTCTGCGGACTGTTTTGTTTATCCGGGCGCTATCGGGCTGAGCATTGTACAGGCTTTTGCACACGGGCTGCCGGTGCTTACACACAACAATCCCAAAAAACAAATGCCTGAGTATTCATATCTTAGCGAAGGATATAACGGTTTTACGTACGAATATAATTCAGCAGATGCGTTGCAGAACAAACTTGTATCGATATTCCATGATCAGCAAAAGTTGTTGTCAATGCGAAAAAATGCCCTTGAAACAGTTAAAAAATACAGCATGAGCAATATGGTCAACAATTTTTACACAGCAATTCAAAAAGCTTCTTCTATCAGCAGGTAAATATTAGTTTGTTAGTGAATTGTAAATTGTCAAAAAGAAATAAAACCATTTACTTTTTTTATCCCGGCGGGGAAATCCTTACAGGACAGGAATTAGCTTCGAGACAAATTCTGGAATTACTCGATGGTGATGGATATTCTTTTGTCACACATCAAATCCCCACGTTTGAAAGACAGAATAATAGATTAACAGCGAGCATTCTGTATATTTGCCAAGTGGTCACCCTATGGCTGAAAATGCTTTCTCTGATTTTTGTTTCGAAACTGGTTGTTTATGTAAACCTGGGCCAATCTTATACAGCATTATTCCGAGAAGGTTTAATGTTGTCATTTCTGAGAGCGGTAAGGCCGGGAATTAGAATTGTCATATCTTTACACGGAAACTATTTTACTGCCTGGCCTCAATCCATAAAAAAAACACTATTCAATAAGATATTGAAGCGTGCAAATATCATAACAGTGCTTGGTGAGTCGCAAAAGGATTGTTTGCGGCAATGGGCCATCGAAGAAAAAAATATTCGAGTAACACCTAATTCAGCAATTATAGAACCGGTAAATGAGTGTGATATCAAAGCTAAGATCAGAGGCAAGCAGCGGCTTCAGGTTCTGTTTTTGAGCAATTTGATGAGTGCCAAAGGATTTACCGAATATATTGAAGCGATTGGTATTTTAAGCCAGAGAAGTGATATTCCTGAATTTAACGCTGTGCTCTGCGGAAAATTCATAAAAACCGAACTTCAGAGCAGTTTACACGGCAGTAAACCGATTCAGCAATGGCTAAAAGATAAGCTAACGGAAATCAATTCTTCGCCAAAGATTTCCCTTGAATGGATCGAAGGGGCGTACGGGGAAGAAAAAAAGACACTGTTTCGTAATTCAGATATTTTTGTTTTTCCCAGCAGATATAAAATTGAAGCCCAACCCATCGTGATACTTGAGGCTATGGCGTCAGGATGCGTTATACTTACTTCCAATGTCGGTCTGATTTGTGAAACTGTTTCAGATTGCGGAATAATTATTAATTCGACAGAACCCGGAGAGATAGCGCATCAGCTTGAATTACTGCTGTGTAACAGAACCAAATGTGAAAAACTTGCTTTAGCCGGGCTGAAACGCTATTCAGATATGTTCAATAAGTATCAATATAGAAACAATTGGGATATGATTTTTAAGGAATTAACAGACGAACATGAAAAAACTAGATTGGCAAACTGATAAGTTTATAACTTTTGAGAACCTGCCAATACCTTGCTGTTCGGATTTGTACGCAAAGCGTCTTCCGTCTTTGATACGAAAAGACCGGGGGATAAAACGTGCAGTCAAAAAATGCCTATGGCCAATTCTCGATAGACGGAATTTGTTACTTTGTAATGGGTTTATTTACCGTATTATCGGTAAATGGATTCGCAAGTATTGCAATAGTGAAACCGTTTTTTTGGACATAGGCTGCGGCAATATGAAATTTAAGAAGTATCTCCCAAAGGGATGCGTATATAATGCTTTTGATGTTTCACTGTCAGAGTATCATCTTTCGCGGATGCAACCGGATTGTAACATTGCGATTGCTTCTGCCGCCGATATACCTTTAGCTGATAATTCCGTTGATGTGATGGTAAGCAGCGAAGTGCTTGAACATATCAGAGGGCTGGATCAGGCCGTTGATGAGATATACAGAATTGCCAGACCGAGTGCAATGTTCTTTTGCAGTATACCTAATAACTATTGCAAAAAATATGCGGCAAAAGGGCAACATCCAGACCATGTGAATAAATTTTCGTTTATGGAATTTGAGCGATACATGAAAGCTCACGGTTTTAAAACATTACAATCTTTTATGATGGGATATTGGTTGCCAATCTGTTTTTTAAAATCGAGTTACCAATTGCCGCTAACTTCTGGAAACGAATATTATAATACGAACTTTTTTTATATGTTCGAAGTTATTAAATAGATTTTTATTTGGTGAAGCTGAAAGAGTATGCTCAAAGTTTCAATAATAACCGCATCATATAACAATGCCAAAACTGTTTCAGATACGATCCAGTCTGTGCGAAATCAACTATATCCTGAAATCGAGCATATCATAATTGATGGCAAATCTTCAGATCAAACTCCCCAAATCATTTCTGAAGCTGTTGCGCAAAATAATTCCAGAATCACCAGGTTTGTTTCTGAGCATGATGAAGGTATTTATGATGCCATGAACAAAGGAATTGCCCTTGTAACAGGCGATGTTATAGGAATCCTTAACGCGGATGATTTTTATTCATCAAATGATATAATATCTGAAATTCTCAAGACAATGGAGTGCGGTCAATTTGATGCGATTTATGGAGATCTTGCCTACGTTAACTGTGATGACATAACTAAAGTTGTCCGTTTTTGGAAAGCCGGCAACTATGTTCCGGGGGCATTCAGTAAGGGATGGGTGCCGCCACATCCAACTTTTTTTTGCAGACGCTGCCTTTACACAAGATATGGAAATTTTCTTAAAAACATGAAAATTGCGGCTGATTTTGAACTTATGCTGCGTTTTATTGAGCGGCACAAAATAAAAGTGGGATATTTGCCTCGAGTTATTGTCAAAATGCGAATCGGAGGCAAGGCATACGGCTGGAAAGGCAGAATCCGGGGCAATATCGAAATCTTGCAATCATTCAAGCTTAATAGCTTGAAATTGTCTCCGTGGTTCTTTATAAATAAACCGCTGGCTAAGATAATGCAAATTGTAAAGAAGCGTATAGCAACAGATTAAATCTTTTATCAGGTATAGTTAAGCAAATGATAATTCAATTTATTATATTTCTTCTGGATATATTGCTGATCAATGTTGTTTTTATTATTTCATTTTACATCCGTTACGGCCTGCCGCTTCCTCAGAGCAATTTTATGACATATAAACACAATTTTGCGTTCCTGACTTTTTCATATATGCTGGCGTTTGCACTCACGAAAGTTTTTAAGAAGAGATTTATTTCCCGTTGGGACGTTAGTAAGAGAATTTCCATGGGAATGTTTATGGGGACGCTGTTTGGTTTTATGCTTGTATACATTTTCCGTCTGAAATGGGCTGCATTTCCCTCAAGTGTTTTTGCAATTTCTTTACCTCTTGGTGTCATAATGATTTCTGCCTGTAATATTACTGTTTTAAGGATTGCGAAACGGATAATAAAACGTCTAGTAATCATTGGAAAAGAAGAGATTGAAAGTCTTCTTGGGAATGACGTGCCTTTGGAAAAAATTTATATTGAAAAAATTGAAGATATCTTAAAACTTTATGACATAGATGAAATCATTATTTGTGAAAAAGTTCATGACGATTCCCAACTCAATCTTCTCCTCTTTCTTCTCTTAAAATCAAAAGTTCAGGTAACTTTCAGCCCGTCACTTTATTCTGATATACTATCCGGAAATCTTATTGAAGAAAACTCAGTCGAATTCATAGCGACGTTTCTGGGAAAAAAATCCGAATGGGAAGAATTTATGATAAGAACGGTCGATATTTTAGCGGCCCTTTGTCTTTTTATCGTTACGGTGCCAATTATGCTTTTCGTTGCCTTGGTAATTAAAATCACGTCAAAGGGCTCAATATTTTATATTCAGGAACGCACTGGAAAAGACGGAAAAATATTTAAGCTTATCAAGTTCAGAACAATGATGGATGGAGCGGAAAAGAATACCGGCCCTGTATGGGCAACCAGTGAAGATAAGCGAGTCACTCCTGTGGGGAAATTTCTTCGACAAACCAGAATAGACGAATTTCCGCAATTACTGAATGTATTACAGGGACATATGTCAATGGTGGGACCGAGGCCTGAAAGGCCGCATTTTGCAAAACTTCATAAGGCGCTTAGAGGAATTAGAATGGCGGTCAAACCTGGACTGACGGGATTAGCTCAGATTAGGAGTTCTTATGGTCTCCAGCCGCGTCATAAGATCAAATACGACTATTTATATATCCAACGCAGGTCCGCGTTACTTAACATCTATTTAATGCTCAAAACAATTCCTGTAATGTTTCTGCGCAAAGGCATTTAAGTGATCACCTGTTTTGATACCCTTTATATTCTCGCCAAGACAAAGCCGGTTATGCTCTTGAACAAAGGCTAATGAAAATTTTTACAGTTGAGTTCTCATCGAAGAACCTTGTAAATCACCAATTTTCTGCTATTTTCTTTATCTATCCACGTCAGATATTTTTCTTCTATATTTCTGCCGAAACTTGGTGTTACATCATTTTCTTTTACAACTCTAATGATATAATTCACCCGTTTTGATATCTGCCTTTCATCGGAATATTCCATCCCATTTCGTTCGGCATAATAAGTTATCCTCTTATCCGGCACGGCAATTATATCTTCTGGGGTAGTGTTTTTATTAAGCCACATTGCGGCATCTCTGTAACCGCTTTTTTGTGAGCTTGTGTGTTTTATAAGTTTAACAAAGCAAATCGTTACTCCGAGCGCAATTAAAATGTAATACCAGTTACGCCTGTTTTTTTCAGTAGTTGATTTTCCCCTGGAAGTTCTCTCACTTATCCAGTCTGAGATTATTTGCATACCGATAGGTACACAAAACATCGTAAATACAATAAGCGGGAGAGTGTGTCTTCTACTAATAAAATGCTGATAATTTTGCTGCCATAACAGCATCATAACATTTAGGATTATAAAAGCTGCTGCGAAAAACCCTTGTTCAATTCTCTTTGATTGTTTACGGAAATAATGCCAACAGCCGATAAACAGTCCAGGAACAAAATAATATACCAGTGTTTCAAAAATATTTTTCATAATTGTTTTGTTCCCCATTATTTCGCCTGTGTACGCTGTACTTGTGGGGGAGACAAATTTAACATTATCGCTTACGCTGGAGGTTTCAGAAAGTCTTAGCATTCTCTGCTTGGGAAATGCATATCCCTTGATCTTCATGTATGGCGCTGCGATAATAATAAAGCCGACCGCCATTAGTAGTAAAGCCACCGCTGCTTTAGGCCTTTTCATCCTGTTTGTTGGCCTGACAAGATTGAACAGCAGCCATATGCCTCCGTATATTAACAACTGACAGCTTTCGGAGCGAACTAAGTATCCTAATCCAGTCGTAATTCCTGCCAGTCCGAACATTTGGCTTTTGCGGTATTGTGCTCCACATAAAAGCAGCAAAAATCCGATAGATAAAAACATCAAATGCGGCCATTCCGTAAGTGCATCACTGCCGTATTCGGCAGAATCAGGTAAAATATTTAAAATCAGAATTCCCCAAAAAACAAATTTCTTCTGGTCTAACAATAGAGTACCAATATAATAAAGAAAAACAGAACCAACTAACTTGCTAAAGAGTGAAACCATTTGCGCCGAAAGAATCCATCTCTGCAGAGAATTGTTATTTGTGAAAAAATCTATAAATTTATGTATCAAAAATATAAGAAAAGGATAGCCTGGGGCTGTTTCTATATTGGAAATAACGGAAATTGGATTGTGGGTCGTAAATTGGCGGGCGCAGTTGATGTATAGTGTGCCATCTTTTGAAATTAAAACCATTGTGGAAATTAAATAAATGCCAATTATCAGGTTAACCAGTGTTAAAATTGTAAGGTTTTTAAAATCCGTTTTTTCAATCAGTCTTTGCATAACTTTTTTCGGCAACAATATTTATGTGCCTTCCCTTTTTTCACCAGTTACAAAATTGAACCAATAATTTTAGCATGGAAGATAATATAACAAAAAATGATTTTTTCTCACGTCTTTTTCGTTCGGACAATCCCAATATTCCAAAATTAACTGCAATAATTGCTGCAAGCGCAGTTTGTTCTGGGTTTAAGTCCTTGTGTTTCAAATGGTTATATCTCTACCCATACAGCTTTCCAACTGATTCTAATCGCGTCTCAAAAGGGATTCGTTAACGCTGCGCAAGTTTTGACTAAAATGAGGGGGGTTTTGGGCTGTAAGTACGTTTGTTGAAACGCAGTTACAGTTTTTTTCATTAAAACGTTCAAAAGTACAAAAAAAGCGAAAAAAAAGTGAGAAAAAAGCGAAGAAAAGTAATAAAAAAGCGTTACAAAGCGATTGAAAAGTGAAAACTTGCGCATTTCTATAATTTTAGAGAAAAAATCGCTTGCGCAAAATTGTTGAATACACTATATGTAGGGGTTTCATCCGTCTTCGACACGATTCTCCGCTTCGCTACGAAAGACTTATGGCAAAAAAGATGGTTCGACAAGCTCACCAAAAACTTGCACCCGATTGCATCCCAAGGAAGCTAAAGTCGGGTGCAGGCTCAATGTTTTTAACAGCGGGTTATGCGGATAACGCGGATTTTCTAAAAAGTTAGAACCAAAAACAAATGCAAGCTAAATCTACCCTTAATTGAGATAACACAATTTATAAAGTCATGATATATATTAAAAATGTTATATATATTTTTAATCTATTATTTATATATTCAACCTATTATGAAAAAGCTCTCATAAGTCTTTATTTTTATTCTTAATCACTGATTCCACTGATGACGTTGAATTTGTGATTTTCATTTTTGCCACAGAGAACACCCCCGATATGATTTCTTCAATGAATCGCAATTTGATATCCTGGCAAAATCTGGCAATGCTCATATTGGTATCTGCTAACGTTTAAAGAAATCATACGGGGCAGGCAGAGTTCACAGAGATAATTTTTTTTAGACACGGTCCCCGCCTTCGCGAGGATGACAACATTAACGGATTAACACAGGCAGATTGCTTTAAAACAATGTTCTGCGAACATTCTAAAAAAATTAAAAATAATCCCTACAACAAGCAAGCTTGCTCCGGTATTATATTTTTATTTTTTATCCCTGCTGGATTGCGTCTTTAAAGCAATATTAGTCGCTGAGACTGTGTGTTTTTGGTTTAACAAGAATTTTGATTGAAGAGGGGAAAATAAAAGAGTAAAATTGTTATAGATTCAGTGAGGAAAAATCGTGATTGAAAAACAAATATTTGTCGGAAGAACAGAAGAACTTAACCAGTTCAAAAAAGCCTTAGAAGACAAAAGAGGGCAGGCAATTTTAGTCGTCGGCCAATCCGGTATGGGAAAAACTCTGCTCGTGAATAAAATGACTGAAATCGCAACAATCCATCCAGATCTGAAATGCGGTGCTGTAAGATATGAAGTAACTCAAACCGATACAGTAGATTCTACAATGGCTTTGATGATGGATAATGCATTTGAAGCGGCACAAATTACCGAAAGCTCTTTTGCAGGAACAACAAAAAGATTAGAACAATGGAAAGCGTTTTTAAATGTATTTAATCTTGGAGATTTAGTTTTAAGCCTGCGCAGAGACTCAGCAACACATACACGAGAGCAGTTTCTTAGCAAATTGCATTTAATTTCAAGTAAAATGGCGGAGAACGGAAGAGCGATATTTATAATCGACCCAGAGAAATATATGCAGGAGAAAAGCGACCAGTCGTGGGCGATAGTAATAAAGAGTTTGCCTGAAAAGATAAAATTTATTTTCGCACAAAGAAATGAAGATGTACTTGTCGAAAGTGAAACATTTAGTGAATTAGATAACGTGATTCGAATTCCGGAGAAAAGTCTTGATGCGCTCGCTGGTTCTGCCGTTGATGAATTGATAAATTTAGAATCTGCGCATATTAAATATCCAATTGCTGAAATAAAAAAAGTAATAGCAAGATATAAGGGGCATCCTTACGCAATTGGAGCAGCATTGGGATTGTTAAAAGCTGGGATAAAATTAGAGGAATTGCCGAAAAGACCTGAACCGACAAAATTTGCAGAAATTCAATGGAAAAAAGTTTGCAGCATAAGTGAAGCTGCAATTCGATTATTCAGGGCATACGCAATACTAGAAATCGGTGTACCAGACGATGTCTCATTTTATGTCGCAGAACTAAATTCCAGCCAATTTCAGCATTTGATTGCAGATAATTATCTTAAAGGACTTTTACGCGAAGAAGGAGAAGGTAAAAGAATTTATCATTCGATATTAGCAGATTATATTTTAATGCAAATGAATGAAGAGGAGAAAAAGCGATGCCACCGGAGAGCAGTAAAAATATATGAAGATAGAATAAAAGAATCACATATAAAGCGAATTCTACCTAAAGAATTCGATATAACAAGGCTTCCTGAACACGTTCTGACGGCATACGGAGAACAAGCTTTTTTGATAGTATTTGTAAATATATGCACTAAATATCTGTTAAATTGTAACCACTTAGACGTTTTTGTCAATTTATCTGAACGAGCTTCAAAAATGGTTGAACCAGATTCATATGAAGGGTGTTCCATATGGGCGAATCTTGCAGACACTATGGTACACATCGGCTGGTTAGATGAAGCAGAAAAAATTTATAATGATATTTTAGAAACGGCTCAAAAACAAAATTGGCGTCACTTTATAGGAAGCGCTAAGGTGGGTATTGGTAAAATTTATATGTTCCGAGAAAAACAAGAAGATGCTGAAAGAATGTTTTATGAAGCATTACCAATGATTTTGCAAAGTGATATTCCTTTAGTTTTTAGCTATCTTGGTGTAATTTATAGAAATCGAGGTAAATTAGATTTAGCAGAAGAAAAATTGGAGGGAGCAATAGCTTTCGATAAAGCATTTAATAATCAACAAGGATTGGGAAGTGATTATGATAACCTAGGACGCGTTCATTTTGAACGTTATAAAATATATAAATCTAAAAATGATCCTCGTGCAACGCAGGAATTCGAAAATGCCAAAAAGATGTTCAGTGATGCTCTAGCTATCAATTCAAGTCCTGAATACAAAAGACCTGAAGGTATCGCTGTCAATAAAGTCCATTTAGGAGAACTGTTTAAAGAAGTTGGAGATATAAAAAAAGCAAAAGAATACTGGAAAAGTGCGATTGATCAATTTAACGAAATTGAAATGTCTGATAAAGCTAAAGCAATCGCAAAATTGATAGAGGTAATTGATAAGAATGAGACAGTTGCTTCGATGGGATAGTCGAGACAAAGAAAAAATAAACAGAGTTTTTGAAATATTAGGCTGATTCCCTGTAGTTAAATCAAAGAAGCAACTTCTCGGGAATGACACTCCAATGAAGTGACTTCAAAGCAGAATAGCTCATCCTAATAATATGGCGGAATTAAACCGCCGCACCGATAAAAAGAAATAAACCAAGGTGCGGGATAAAAATTGAAAAGTGTGCGAAAAGTGGGAAAGGTGTGAAGGGGGAGATGAATAACAAATTTAAGAGTGAAGATTGAAAAATGAAGATTTGATGCAGTTTGGCCAGCATGTTGGACTGGGGGTTCAACGGTCTTTCCATTTGAATGATATGACAATATTGACAAAATGGGTAAAGTGGA
This sequence comes from Planctomycetes bacterium GWF2_41_51, assembly GCA_001825665.1. Lineage (GTDB taxonomy): Bacteria > Planctomycetota > Phycisphaerae > Sedimentisphaerales > UBA12454 > UBA12454. The sequence continues at coordinate 33,300 of MHXZ01000010.1, forward strand.
CAAAATAGGAGCCCCGCACCAATTTATATTACCGTAGTGTAAGTGGAATAAATGAATAATTTAATTGGTGCGATAGACCCGTCCGATAAGAAAAATTTGATAAATTTTTGAATATTTTGGGAAAAAATGTTGACTAAGTGGGGTGTGGTGGTAATATTTGGGTCATAAAGTAACTAAAGTGGGACAAATTCCATGCTTTTACTAACAGGCGAATATGAAGGCACAGTTGACGAAAAAGGACGCGTCTTCATCTCTAACAAACTCCGCAGTCAGATAGACTGCGAGGAGTGCGGGAGCAGTTTCTATTTAGCTGTTGGTTCTAATGGAATTATGTGTCTTTATCCGGAAAAGTCTTTCAAGCAAATTGCCCTTGCCGAGTCGCCAGGGACGGTGGCCCCCGACGAGGCGGTCGTGTATGAGCGAATGAATTTCGCATTGGCCAGCAGGGTAGAGCTGGATCGGCAGGGCAGGCTTTTAATAAGTGAAAAAATCAGGAAGCGAGCAAATCTTGGAAATGACCTGACGCTGCTCGGTGTGAGGGATCATATCGAGTTGTGGAATTCGGAGGATTGGGAAAAATATGTTGCCGATCATTCCGGACAGTTCCAGCAGCAGACAATGCAGGCAAGACAGGCAGTGCTCGCTAAAGAAGGAAAAGAGATATAGCTTTCGGCTAACGGTTGCGGCGACGCAACTCGTTTCGTAAAATGTAATACGTTGACGTAACGGGAAATCGCAACCTAATGAAAAATGAATATGTTAAACATTGTTTAAGGAGTGGGCGAATGTATAGGGATATAGATCATTGCACAACGGTTCTGGAAAGTCTCAAGGGCAGCAGACCTGCGGACGAACAGGCTTTCGCATCAATCAATATTTTAGCAGACAGACTCAATAATGTTCATAAAATGTTTCCGGGTCTGAATGTGGAATTTTCGCCGCAAGTGCAGGCGCTTATTGAGCAGGAATCAGTTCTTGCAATAAGTTAATTCGCGTGGAAAGTTAATAATATGCAGGCTGAGCATAAACCAGTTCTTGCGCAGAGCATCAGAGAAATGATTCAATTGAAATCTGATGCGGTAGTTGTTGACGCGACAGTGGGTTTTGCCGGTCACAGCAGGATTTTTGCAGAAACTCTCGATGCAAACGGTACGCTCATAGGACTCGACGTTGACCAGAAATGTCTTGAGACTGCTAAAGAAAATTTAAAAGATTTGCAATGCAGGGTTTTACTTGTGCATGCGAATTTTTCGGAAATCGCAGAAGTAATGCAGCAAAATGGGATAGAAGCGGCGGATTTGATTTTCGCAGACCTTGGGATTTGTTCAGGGCAGCTTGCGGATATGGACAGGGGGCTGAGTTTCGGTCAAGATATGAAGCTGGATATGCGGCTTGATGACAGGCTTGAAGTTACGGCCGCTGATATAGTGAACAACAGGGACGAAAAAGGATTAGCCGACCTGATATATGAATTTGGTGAGGAACGGGCGTCACGGAAGATTGCCCGTTCCATCGTTGATTACCGGCACAAAGCGAAAATAAAAACAACAGGGCAGCTTGCTGATATAATTTGCAAGGCGTTTGGCTGCGATCCGAATTCGCGAAGAAGTAAACTTCATCCTGCGACTAAAACATTTCAGGCTCTGCGAATCGCGGTCAATGATGAACTTGGCAATTTGGAAATATTTCTAAATTCTATTCCATCTTTGTTGAAAAAACATGGGAGAGCGGCGATAATAAGTTTTCACAGTCTTGAAGACCGGATAGTGAAAAATAATTTTCGCAGTAATAAAGCCGCGGGAGTTTATGATATAATCACGAAAAAGCCGATAATTGCAGATAGGACGGAAGTTTTGGAAAATCCCCGTTCGAGAAGCGCGAAATTAAGAATAGCAGAAAAAATTTAATAATTTGCCCGGCTGATGCGGGGCTTTAAAAAAGGAGTTTTAACAATGACAACCGATGCAAAAATAGGATTGCTTTTGGCGTTGGTATTTATTGTAGCTATCACATTTGTAATTAATGGTTTGCCGGATTTCCTGAATAAAAAAGACAAAGCCGACGTAACCAGTAATTATATCAGTCAATACAACAGGCCGGATGAACCCGGTATTGTGGACAGGTCAAGCAGGGAGGCTGCGGCATTACTCAATAAAAAAATGGTTTCACCACCTGCGGCGGCGGCTGTAGAAACAAATAATATTCAAACCACATCATATCAAACAATTCTCCCGGCAGCAAGCGAAGTTGTAAAAAGCTCTTTACCGGAAAGCACAGCGTCTGCTGCGACAACTGTAATCGAGACATTGCCGGTGCAAACCTCACCTGTACCAGCATCAGCGATAATTGAAACTGCTGAGCCGGCGAAAACCGGAGAAACTGTTTATGAAGTTACTGATGGCGACAGCCTTGCGTTTATCGCACAGAAATTTTATGGTCAACAGGCCGGTAATAAATATGCCAACATTCAGAAAATTTACGAAGCGAATAAGAAAACAATGAAATCGATTAACGAACTTCATGTTGGTCAAAAACTTGTGATTCCGGCATTGAGTGATAAAGAGCAATCTCTTATAAAAACCGGTTTGTTTGAAAAAGTTGAAACTCCATCAACGAAGCCGACGGCAGCGGCAGAATCCAAAAAGTTCAAGGAATATGTAGTAAAAGAGCAGGATACGCTTTGGAAAATAGCGGCGAAGTATCTCGGCGACGGGGGCAGATTTATGGAAATAGCGGAATTGAATAAAACTATAAATCCGGACAATCTTATTACCGGAACAAAAATAAAACTTCCGGCCAAATAGTTGTAAATGACATTATACCGTTACATATTCGTAGTTCTTGCAGTATTTTTTGTTTCGCTTTCGGCTGTATATCTTCGACGAACAGAAAATTGTGAATTTTATAATTTAAGAACCAGCCAGATGAAGACCACAAGGTTAAAACAGCAGCTTTGGCAAAAGCAGCTTCAGCTTGAAAAATATGTAAGTCCATCATCGGTTTCAAAAATTATCAAAGATAAAGATGAAAAATAAGATTAACGGCTTGGCGCCTTTTTATGCGGTATGCGGAACAAATTAGCTATATTTTTGCTTTTGCTTATATGCCTTGGGTTCATCGGAACAGGTGTTCGCTGTTTTTATCTTCAGCTTTATAAAAAAGATTATTACCAGCAGATTTCATTAAAAGCTCAGCATTCCAACTTTATTCAGCAGCCGAAAAGGGGAACGATTCTCGATTGCAGCGGAAGGATTCTTGCGGCAAGTTATGTTGCCGATACAATTTTTGCGGAACCTCGTTCGATAGGGGATATCCGGAAGATTGCAAAATCTCTTGCGGAGGCAACAGACTTAAGCGAAACTGAAATCAGTAAAGCAATTCTTACCTCCCGCAATGCCGGTTATGCTCCGATACTTACCGACACAAGATTAACCGAATCGCAGCGCAAAGAAGTGCTTTCATTAGACGGCATCGGGTTAGAGAGCAAATGGAAAAGATACTATCCACTTGGGTCTGTGGCTGCTCACGTTGTAGGATTTACGGGTACGGATGGGCACGGGCTGGCAGGTCTCGAACTCGGATATGATAAAATCCTAAAAGGCAAATTGGGGGGCGGTTCATTTTATGCTGATGCCGCAAGAAGGCCGGTCAAACTTAACAGCTTCGAAGGTTTTGCACAGGACGGCTGCGATGTGGTGCTGACGATTGATGCGGCAATACAGGAAATAACACGTTCCGCTCTTAAAAAGCAGGTGGATGAATTTCAGGCTCAATCGGGTGTTGCTCTTGTTATAGATCCATGCACTGGTGCGGTTCTTTCTTTGGTTTCACTGCCGGATTTCGACCCTGTAACTTTGAAAGGTGCGGATAAAGAAAGTCTCGGCAATCATATACTTTGCGACCCTTTCGAGCCGGGCAGTATTATCAAACCTGTAATTGCCGCCTGGGCGATTGAAGCCGGCGCGATTAGACCCAATGATATTATATTTTGTGAAAATGGAAGTTACCGCGGCAAAGGTTTCGGCACAATCGGTGAATATCGCCAAGGATACGCCAATCTAACAATCAGCGGTATTCTCGTTCATTCAAGCAATATCGGTATGGCTAAAATCGGGCAGAAGATGGGTGCGGAAAAGCTTTACGAGGGATTGAAACTTTTCGGCTTCGGGAGAAAAACAGGTATCGACCTGCCGGGCGAAGACTCCGGCCTTGTATGGCCTTTAAAATTCTGGACCGGGTACAGTGTTGCGCGTGTTCCGTTCGGACATGAAATTTCAACTACATCTCTTCAAATGGTTAATGCGTTTTGCGTGCTGGCTAATCACGGGAGACCTTCAAAACTGCATCTTGTCAAAGCTGTCGTTAACGGTAAAGGCAATAAAATAAAATTACAGGAGCCGCCGCAAACAGCGAATTTTATAATCAGCGAAAAAACAGCAAGATGGGTCGTTGAAAAAGCAATGGTAGCAGTTGTTGAGGAAGGAACAGGCAAAAAAGCCGCTGTAGATGGGCGGGTAGTTTGGGGCAAGACTGGAACAGCGAACATTGCGGACAAAAGCAGGGGTGGTTACGATGAGGAAAATTATGTTGCATCATTTATTGGCGGCTGTCCCGCTGAGGAACCTAAGATAGTTGTGCTTGTCTCGATTCGTAAGCCGAACAGAAAACTTGGCAAAGGTTATACCGGAGGCTCTGTTGCAGCACCGGCGGCGAAGGAAATCATCGAACAAACAATGAATTATCTAAAACTATAGAACATCGAACATCCAACATCGAACTCTTAATAAACTTTCTATTTCAGATATCCGTGTTCGATGCATAGAGTAATAATGTCTCTTGCGATAGGGCCTGCGTCGCTTCCGCCGTGCTGGCCGCCTTCGACGAGAACTGAAAACGCGATTGTATTTTGAGAACGGTCTTTTGCAAATCCTGCGAACCATGCGTGATATGGTCTTTCGGTCGAGCCGGTTTTGCCGTAAACTTTTATTCCCTGCGATTCAAAAGCTGCTCCGACAAATTGCGATGCTGCCGTTCCGCCGGACTCATTTACTACAGCGTACATACCATCGTATATAACAGCTAAATGCTCCTTTCTAAGATTAAGGCTGTGGCCGGGGTCGATGGGGTCTGTCGCAATGATTCTTGATTTTTGGAAATATCCTCCGCGAGCAAGAGCGGCATAAGCATTTGCAACCTGCAAGGGGGTGGAGCGGAAACTGCCCTGACCGATTCCGAATAATTTTCTTTCAATTCCTCTAATAGGCGGCAGATAATCAGCTTCACGTTTGCCGCTGGAGATAACGCCGGGAGACTGAACAAAATTTCTATTTGAAAGTGTTGTTTGAAGCGCGTTTGTTCCGAAACCAAAATTTTCGAGCCATTCCTGTATTACCCTCGGTTCCATTCTGTCGGCGATATGTGAAAAATAAACATTGCAGCTTCCTCGTATAGCGTTTCTTGCATTATTGCCTCCTTCATAAGCCCATTGCTCATCGTGTCCGTAACTGTACTGCCTGTAAATCCAGCATCTCGGCCATCCCTGGGGCGGCAGTGAAGACGGACAGGAGATTACTTCGTTGATTTGAACTTTCTTTTCCGCCAAAGCCATTGCGAGAATTATAGGTTTTGCTGAAGAGCCTGGAGGATATATTTCAGCTAAATTGCGGTTCAGCAGCGGTTTGTTTTTGTCGGATATTAATTTCGAATATTTGCTTCTTACTTCGTTAAGGTCAAAATCTGGAACCGACGCCATTGATAAAATGTCGGTTGAATTTACATCAATAATCACAATCCCGACAGCGCTTCCGAATGTGGGATTAAGATTGGGATTATTCAAAAGATTTTCAATCTTCTGCTGCAATTCTATATCAATAGTTAATTTTACATCGCTGCCGAGTTCTCTTTGGGTTTCATTTACTATCTGGCCGTCGATATTATAAACTATCTCTCCGTCTCTGCCTCTAAGCAGCGGTTCACAGACATATTCAACTCCGCTGAAACCTGTCATATCTCCGAGTGAATAATTCGGTTCATTATCGTCAGGATTCCAGGGTTTGACCCATCCTATAAGCTGGCAGGCAGTATTTTTGTAGGGATATACGCGATTATCTGCGGGCTGAATCTGTACGCCATTGATATTGATAAATTTTAACTGAGCGGCTACAACCTCGTCATCGCTTTCCAGTTTCAGCAGCGACTGCGGCTGGTGCATTTCAGCAATATCGACTTCAGAGGCCATGCGGATTCTTTCATTGGCATCTCGGACCTCTTGCTCGAAATTCTTATTTGGATATTTTCTTTTCCAGGCAAGATAAAGCCGAAGTTTCCAGATAGGGTCATTAATTTCGCTGTTTATCTGTTCGATTATCTCCTGAGATTTGCATTTTTTAAATTCGGCGCATTTAATTACCGCTTCATTTAAACTGTTGAAATCTTCCTGGTATTTTTCTTTTATTTTTAATCTTGCCGATGGGTCGCTGTTTCTCATCGATTGCGCAATCCAGAACCGTTCATCGGCAAGTCTGGCCAGTTTATAATCTATACAAAGAGTAAAGCACGCTTCGTTGTCAGCAAGTACTTTTTCATTTCTGTCGAGGATTCTTCCTCGAAGCGAGGCAAGCTGCGTGCTTTTGCCGGTCTTGATTTTTTCAAGCTGTTTTTGCCATATAGAATGAGGGGCAATCTGCATATTTGCCAGCCGAATTGTGAAAACGGCGGTTATGCCTATACAAAAAAACGCGAATATTTTTAATCTTTTGTCTGACATAATAAAATCGTAATTCGTTAAACGGTTGCGCAGCTCGTTTCGAAAAACGTAAAACGATATACGACAACGAATTCATCCCTTCGCGATGAATACTGCCGCCATCCGTCTTCGTTAGCACTACGACGCGACAGGCAGGTGTGGGGGCTAAACTGCCCGCTCCATTCCTACTTCGCTAAAGCTACGAAGGACAAGTACTGTCGCGGCTCTGCCCCCCAGGAAATCTGGGGTTAACATACCGGTCGCTTACGCTCGCGGCTCTGATAGACTGTTGCCGAAACGATAAACACCGACGCCGAGCCACTTTCCTAAAGTTTCGACAGGAATTTTCAGCAGGAACCATAATATTGCAGAATACATACTTACTGCTGCTGCATTTGCGAAAGTTGGCGCACCGGAACCTGAAGTTTTAAATTTCATTATTATAATTGCCAGAAGATATATCGAAATTCCGGTAAGGAAAATCGCAAATGCCTGCTGACCGGTCTTTTTTAGAAGAATGAATTTTCTGACTTGCGTCAGTGCTGTTCCGATTACTCCGAAGCTGATGAAGTACGGGCCAATTAAATTGCCTGTGATATCGGCTGCCAACCCAATTGAAAAACAGCATATTATCGCATCGTAACTGTTGCAGTTTATTGCGAAATAGACCAGAAGCATCAGAAGCAGACTTGGTTTAATATGCTGCTCTGTGATAGATATCACATCCATCAAGGCGCCGGCTCCGATTACTGTTGCCGCAAGTATAACAAGTGAGAATCTAAACCATTTCATTGTAGTTTGCCACAGAGGATAATTTTATATTAGCCACAGAGATCACAGTGGACACAGAGATTTTTTTTATAGCCACAGAGAGCACAGAGGACACAGAGGTTGTCTCTGTGCGGCGAATGCCGCTTGGAACTTCTCGCGATGACATTTTTAGAAGTTGGCTTATCATTTAAACTCCGGCGATTTAATAACAACAACTGCAACATCAGTTATATTTTCAAAATCATATACAGGCTTAACTTCTATGTCCCATACAACTGCACTTTTTGCTCCGGGCGTGCATTTTGAAATTCGTCCAATGATTCGCATCGATGAAAGCAGGCCGGCTTTCTCAGCGGCATACACATTGTTTCCTGCTTTTATTTTATATTTTTGCGGGATATTAAGAATTCTTGCACCGCTTTTGTCGTCTCCCTGTATTGTGCCGTTAAAGTAAGAATTTATTTCAGGCGATGAAATTTTGATCGGCAGTTTACAGGCCGAACTGCTGATGAGCCGCACGCTTGAAATATCATCTGAAACCTGTTCAATCAATCCTATTACCGCGTTATCGCCGAGCACATATTGTCCTGTTTGAAGCCCATCGGCAGACCCACGATTGATAATAAATTGATGTTCTTTTCTGTTTACCACTTTAGCTATGATAAGGCCTGTTGAAGGGTCTGGTTCGGTGAGTCTTATTTTACTTAGCTTTTCGAACTGTTTTTTTTGTTCTGCCAATTGCGCTTCGAGATTTGTGTAAGCGGTGTAAAGTCTGAGATATTCCTGCCTTGATACATAACTTCCCGGCGAGTTTTGCCGGGGCTTTTGTGCGGATGAACCCATATTGAGAAAATAATCGAAAATATCTATAAAAGCGAAATTTACTTTGGATGTAACATTTTGAGGAAGCAGGAGAAATATACAGCCTGTGAGGAAAAGACCAATGAAAAGAGTCAGTTTCGAAGGTTTGAATTTCGTCCTTGCCATGGGTTACTTCTCGTACCGGATGGTTCGAGCTGCTATTCCCATCCGCCGCTGTGGTCTATGGTATCTTTCCAGATTTCCAGGTTTTCCAGATAAACGCTGGTTCCTCTGGCGACACAGGTCAGGGGTTCATCTGCTCGAATAACTTTTAATCCTGTTGCGTTTGCGAGAACTTTATCCATACCTCGAAGCAGCGAGCCGCCTCCGCAAAGATGAAGTCCGTTCTCGATTAAGTCTGCGGCAAGTTCAGGTTCTGCTTTTTCAAGAGTTTTCGTAACCGCTTCGATAATGCCCGCGATAGGTTCTTTAAGTGCTTCCCGAATTTCTTCGCTTGTAATAACGATTTTTCTCGGCAGACCTGAAATAGTATCTCTGCCGGCGATTTCCATAGTCAATTCTTCATCGAGCGGAGCCGCTGAGCCGAGCTGCATTTTTACCTGCTCTGCGCGTGGTTCGCCAATGAGAAGATTATAGGTGCGTTTAAGATGATGAATGACAGCCTCATCCATATCATCGCCGCCGATTCTAACGGATTCGCAGGTGCTGATATCAGCAAGACTCATAATCGCTACTTCCGTGGTTCCGCCGCCGATATCTACTATCATAGAAGCTGTTGGTTCGGTAATGGGTAATCCCGCACCGATTCCCGCAGCCATTGGTTCTTTAACGATGAATACTTTTCTTGCTCCCGCTCTTTCGGCGCTGTCGATAACCGCTCGTCTTTCGACTGCTGTAATTCCGCTTGGTACTGCGATAACTACTCTTGGTTTGATTAATCTGCTGTTTCTTCCGTGCACTTTGCGGATAAAATAGCTAAGCATCGCTTCGGTGATTTCGAAATCGCTGATGACGCCGTCTTTCATTGGCCTGATTGCGGAGATGCTTCCCGGGGTTTTGCCGAGCATTTCACGTGCGACAAGTCCTACTGCTTCGCCGTTATTTAGAACGATATTGGTGCCTTTACGGACCGCAACTACGCTTGGCTCATTGAGAACGATACCTTCATTCCGCACGCACACAAGGGTATTACAGGTACCGAGGTCGATTCCCATATCCATACTAAACCAGCCCAGAATTGGGTCCAGAAACACGTCAAATCCCTTTCAATCTTACAGCGACCTCAGTATAACCAGTCTCACTTCCATAATCAACTAATGAAATACTTCAACAATTTTGAATAGTGTTCCGTAGTCAAAGAAGTTTTTATATGTAACATAAGCGGCAGCGGCAGCTACAACTCCGCACGCCAATGCAAGCAGCGCTGTATAAAGGTTGCTTGCTGGTTTTATATTTCCGCCTGTTTGTACTGCACTCATTGTATATTCCTGATTATTTCTAATTTTGTATTTAAATTACCACGTTGTCGAAACTATATCTCCGACTCTGGGCTGCTGCTGTACTAATTGCAGCGTACCAGCGGCAACTTCGGCGTCAACTTCTGTTATTCTGATATCGCAGATAAAATTATCGTTTTGTGTAACGTGGAATACCATTCCTTTTTCAACGCCATCGGCTGCGCCAATTGAAAGAGTCGCCAGGTTTCCTTCGATTGCTGTAATTTTACCCTGAAGGGGGGCGTTTGAACTCGAATCATACGCAGTTGGTGCAGGTGATGCAGGTCCCGATACTGTTGATGTTATAGGCTCAAAAGCTGAAACTTTGCCTGAGATTTGCTGTTCGAGTTTTGCCTTTTCTTCAAGCAGTCTTTTCTTCTCAGCCGTTGTTGCGTCAAGCTGTGCCATTTTTTCTTCAAGGCTTGCGGTTATTTCGTTGAGGTTTTTGCCAAGCTTAATGCTTTCGGCACGTGCCTGTTCAAGTTCACTCCTGGTCTGAACCAGATTGTTTTGCATTCCTTCGACAGTTTCTTTGAATCCGAGCGCGGAAGCTGCAAGAGTCTTTACCTTTTCATCGAGGTCGCTCTTATCTCGCGTGATGTTTTTCAATTCCTGTTCCATTTTGCTTTTATCGGCCTTGAGAGATGCGATTTCGTTATCGAGTTTATCGGTAAGTTGCGCCAACTCACGTCTTTTCTCTTCGATTTGCTGTTCGTAAGTGTTGCTCTTTTCCTGCAGTGCCATGTGTTCGGACTGCAAAGACTCATAAGCTTGTTTGTAATTGGTTGCAGTTGTTACGTAGATTACAACGCTGCTACAAAGATAAACAGATAATAATGACAATAATACTATTAAGATTTTCGTAAGAGTACTCATCTTACTCCTTTCGCTGTGGTTGTCAGGCTGATTTACAACAATATACTGCTAAATCGACAGCAGCTTTACTTAGCTTGACCAGATTTTACGCATATTATGCCGTAAGGTCAAGCTATTTTTACCCTTATGTTGAGTATTTACCTTAGTTTATCGAGCATCAGGACGCTTTTTGCGGCAGCGAGCTGCACGAATGGAGAGCCGCTTTGCATTAATTTTGGCAGATGAACGGCCAATTGCTCATCCCCAATTTGTCCGATAGCCAATGCCGCAAGCGAGTTGCACCTTTCTGCGGATGCCTTATCGGCTGGTGCAGGTTCCCGGAAATAAGCTGCAATAACCTCTTTACCGCTGATATCACCCAATGTTCCAAGCTGCTCGGCAGCCGCAAGTCTAACTTCGGCGATTTCGTCATCCAACAGTGTTAACAAGGCATTTATCCCTTTACTGCCTCCGAGAGCGGCCATTGCGTGCGCTCCCATATATCTATCGTCTGCATAAACACTTATGAGCATTGTCCATATCTTTTTGTAAATTCTTTCGTCTCCGATTTTAGCAATTGCTTCAGTTGCATTGAAAGCGGATGTGTTTGATGAATCCGGGCAGTCTTTTATCTTGTATAAAACAGGCAGTGATTCTTTTTTGCCTAATTTACCAAGGAGCATCGCTGCGTTTGCCTGAACAACTTGATTTTTATTGAATGCAAGCTCTTCCAATACCTTATAATTTTTATTTTTTCCCATTTTGCATAGTGCGTAATTGCTTGCCAACACTACATTTAAATCAGAATCTTTGGTTAGTTGGGTTAATTTTTCTATTGCCTGACTATAATTCGTATCGCCAACGGCAACAGCCGCGGCAAATCTTACCATTACTGATGGATCATTTAAAAGGGCAGCCACCTCTCCCATAAGCTCGCTTCTGCCGCTTCCGGATACTACTTCTATCGCATTAGCGCGAATTCTTTCGTCCGTACTCCTTAATCCAGCCTTGACAAGTTTTTCAGCATTGCCGACAAGACCGTTTACATCCGTACTCCCTTTGCAGTAACTTACAAATAATAAAAGAGTTATAAAAAACAATCCATATTTTTTCATTTTTGGGCCTTTCATAGCCAAAAAGATTATTGTATTACTTTGCCGCTTCATTCCTACTTCGCTAAGATACGAAGGACGCTTACTGTCGCGGCTCTGATTTATATATCGACATGGCGGCCGATAAAATCAAACATATTGCACAACTTATCGGCAATAATTGCCAGCTTTTGCTGAAAACCGTTACTCTTTTATCTATTTTAACATTGTCAACGAACCATCCTGCCTGTCCTGTTCTTAGAGCAGCTTTTTCATTCAAAGTTCCGGAAATAAAACCATCTTTAATATTTCCAACGGAATCTACCACACAGCTAATTCCTGTGTTGGCGCAGCGAACTATCCAAACGCGGTTTTCAATAGCCCTGAAAACAGAAATCGCCATGTGCTGAGTCAATTCTGAGCTTGCCTTGATTTTATTATCTGTTTTTTTCACGAACCATCCATCATTACTGATATTCACAAGCCAGTCGGCCTGTTTGATTCCATCTTCGGCGACAAGTTTTCTGCAAACCGCCGGCACTGTATCCTCGAAACAAATCGAAGCGGCAAACCTGTATGTTTTATCACCGACAGGCATTTTGAAAATCTTGTACTCTTCTCCCTTGTCGAGAGTGTAATCGTAATCGTAGGGAGTCATCGCGAGAAGCAGCTTGTAGAGGAATGGGAGTTCCTTTTTCAAAGGCATGTATTCGCCAAACGGCACAAGACGAATTTTATTGTAATACTGCCGGGCAAACGGCTGGTTTGGTTCGTACAGAAATGCGGTATTATATCTGCTCTTTAATTTGACTTTATCGTTTACTATTTCTGCATCTCCGGCGAAGGCGCCGACAAGGACATAAACTCCTTCGCTCGCATGATAAACAAGTTCGCCGTTGATTATTTTGGATGCGTATCCATCCGGCATGAGCTTTAAATATCGTTCATCGAGAACCGTTTCAACCATTGTCTCCGGCCAGATAATCAGTGCAGGGCTTTCTTTGTCAAAAGCAGCCACGCTTAAATTTAACTGGTCGATAAATATCTTTTCAAACGGTACGGTATCTTCGCCTGCTTTAACAGGTACATTCGATTGCACGACCCCGATTTTAGGGCCGTCTTCAGAGTATTCAGCCGTTTGATTAATTCGGTATCTGCCGTAAGAAATTGTCGCCGCTATTATAATCAATGTTATTGAAGCACCGACAATAATATTAACTCTATGCTTCTCTTTTCGGCTGAGGATTATTTGAGCGATTAAGCCATTGGCCATTGCGACAACAAAACTTACTCCGGCAGTTCCGAAAGTGTCTGCAATTTGAATAAGGGCTATGTTGTCGAATTGACTATGCGCCAGAAATCGCCAGCCGAAAAGCCAGCCCTGCAATGTTTCCTGGCCGACAATTAGAATTGGAAGCGAAAACCATAATGGGATTTTTCTTTCAGTACAGAAACGCAGCGCAATTACGATTATCGGCCAGTATATTGCAATGTACAGACAAGCCGCAATCCAGCCTGCGATAGTAATCGGCATCAGCCAGTAAAGATTGCCGAGCCAATAGATAATCCCAATTACATACGCTGCTAAAACAGTCCGCCATTTTTTTTCATTCGATAAACTGCCGAACACGAACGGCACAAACGCAAACCACGCCAGAAAAGATAGATTGTATGGCTGCTGGATCAATGTCAATAAGATGGCGGATAATGCAAAATAGGCTAACAAAAATATTATTTTTTTATTCACAATTCAGAATTATCAATTTCAATTTAGCTTGCTTTGATAGTTTGGGGTTTTTCTCCGTGAAGAGCGCCTAATTTTCCGCTTTTACGTAATTGTTTTAATCTCTTTTTGATCTCTATTTGATTAACTATATTGGATTTATTTCCTATATAATTATTAAACATTTCAGTGAAACGGGTAAGCAAATAATAATGATCGTCAAGTTGATCGGTGGGAATTTTGTTTTCATGATATAATTGTTTAAGTTCAGTGTCTAATTGCTTTGTCCACTTAATAGGAGATTCACCCTCAATAGCCGATTTACCAAATTCCTTAATACGTTTTCTTGATTCTGCAGCATATTCAGAAGAAAGCTCAATACCTGTATAATGGCGATCTAATTTTGAAGATACGACCGCAGTAGTTCCGGATCCACTAAAAGGATCCAGTACCCAGCCTTTTTCCATCGAACTTACTCTTATTATCCGAGCTAAAAGGCGTTCGGGCATTTGGCAGGGGTGCCAGCCCTGACGTTCCTTGAATGTTCCGCATACTCTCGGAAAGCTATCCCACACATCATCTGGCATAAAGCTATCCCACACATCATCTGGCATTTTACCAGCAGGGTTTGCTCTTTTGTCGTTATAGATAAGTTGTCTATCGGAAGGAGTCCTGACTGCGTCATCGTTGAAAGTGAAATTCTTTTTGTCTTTGACGAAATAAAATATGTGCGTGTGTGAACGTGCGAATTTATCTTTTGTCTGCTGGCCGAAAGTATAATGCCAGATAATCCAATTTCGCATAAATAAACCGAGTGCGTCAGCGATGATTTTTACATTGGCCGCGTAATCGTCGCCGATAGCGATATAGAATGAGCCGGTCGGCTTTAGAACATTACAGCAGGCGATCATCCATTTTCTTGTCCAGTCGATGTAATGTTCTTTTTCTTTCTTGTCGTGGTACTTATCATATTTATAGCCGATGTTGAAAGGGGGGTCGGCGAAAATCAAATCCGCAAATGGGCTTCTCACTTGGTTGAGCACCTTTATACAATCGTCACAAATTATTTTGTCCTGAAAATCCTGCATAATGGTATATTACGGATTAAAGTGAAATTTGCAAGTGGATAAGGAGTTACGTAATATTCTTTTTTTAACTTGTCTTTCTTAAAAGACGGATTAAAATATTATCAATGGCTAAAATAGTGGAGAAAAAAATAAGGAAGTTGCCCGAAACTCGAAAATTTGGTTATCAAATTTTTGTGAGCCATGCAACTGCTGACAAATGGATAGCTAAAGTTATTTGTAATAAAATTGAGGAAAAAGGTGCTTTAACGTTCATAGATGACCGGGATATTCATGGCGGCGATGATATTCCTGAAGAAATCCACAAACAGATTAAACGCTCTCGAGAATTGGTTGTTTTACTGACACCTACATCATATAATCGCGATTGGGTACGATTAGAAGTAGGCGCGGCTTGGGCATGGAAAAAAAGGATTGTGGCTATTCTTTGCCATGTTGGCATTGACCTGATTCCAGAAATAATAAAATCTAAGAAAGCCATAAGTATTAATGAAATTGATAATTATTTAAATGAAATTTCTACAAGAGTAAACAAAACCAAAAATGTCAAAAAATAAAAAAACATATGATGTCTTTCTGAGTTATCCAAATGGATTAAAAACTCAGGCTGTTGCCATAATCAAGAAATTTGAAGATGCCAAGCTCGTTGTCTTTGATAGTTCTGATATTAAACTAGGTAAGAATATAGTGGAAGAAACTTGGCAAGCTTTGGCAGTAAGCTGGGCAATTGTTACAATAGTCGAACCCGGAAATATGCCTCCATCTGTTGCAGTAGAAATTGGAGCTGCATCCGCTTGGCAAAAACCTATATATTTTATTCTTACTGAAGCTAAAGGCAAATATGATATGCCTGTATATTTTTCAAAATATGAAGTATTTAGGATTTCCGAAATTGAAAAGGTTATCAAACTAATATTGAGGGGTTTGAATCCTTTGAGTAACGATCAAAAAGAGGCCTTAGTAAGAGCTTACTTGAAGTTGCGGATACCAACAGATAAATTACTTATGGAGCCGGGTTATATAGAGCAATTAAAGAAAATGCTTCAACATGAAGCAAACATAAATATATCGGGAGAAAGACTAATGCAAGAATTGCTCCGATTACGGAAAAGCGGGAAATTAGCGAAAATTCGTAATTAAGAACGATTCACAATCGCCTTTATTAAGAAATCATCCATCCCTTTATTTTAGGGCCATTTGCAGGCATTGCAACAGGATTTATAAGATGTTTGTCTATCTAAAATTTATGCTTGCATAGGCTCCTGAAATCCGTATAATTGGGCGGAAATTGCGGGTGTAGCTCAGTGGTAGAGCGTCACGTTGCCAACGTGAATGTCGTGAGTTCGACCCTCATCACCCGCTTTAACCTGCCAATGGCGGGTTAAAACCCTCCGAATGAATCGGGGGCTAAACGTAAAAATTACCATCGAGGTACCGGCTAATCAAAATAGTCTGGCGCTGGTCGTTGGTATGTCATACGGCCAAAAGACTGGCTTCAGGACATATTATGACCTGAAGTTTTTTTATTTATAAGTAGTGGTCAGCCTGCCAACGCAGGCTTGGGCGAAAATTTTATTTTTTATGGAGCAATCAAATGGCAAAAGAAAAACAACCGGCTCAAACCGAAGAAGTCAAAGAAGAAATCAAGAACACCGTCGAAATTTCTGATGCAGGTCCGTGCAAAAAGAAAATCGCAATTGAAATACCAGCCGAGAAAATCACCAAGGCTCTCGACGATCAGTATGAACAATTGAGAAAGGACGCCATAGTGGCCGGTTTCCGTAAAGGCAGGGCACCCCGGAGACTTCTTGAGAAAAGATACGGTAAGGAATCTGCCGAGCAGGTAAAGTTGAAACTGATTATGGATGCCAGTGAAGCTGCCATAAAGGATAATGAAATCAACTCGCTTGGCGAGCCGAACATCGAACACGAAAAAATTGAAATGCCGGAAAAAGGCCCGATGAAATTCGAGTTCGAGATTGAGGTAAGACCTGAATTCGAATTGCCATCTCTTGAAGGCATCGAAGTTGAAAAGCCGAAACTTGAAATTACAGATGAAACTATAGATAAGGAAATTGCCGAGCTTCAAAAACGTCTTGGCACATTCAAGCCCAAAGAAGGCAAGATTGCACTGGAAGACCAGGTTATTGCGGATGTTGCTTTAAGACCGGATGGCGGCGAATTAGAAAAAATCACCAACACGGAAATTACAGTTCATCAGCGCGGCTTTGTCGGCAAGGTTTTCGTTGACGATTTGGACAAAGTTCTCGTTGGCGCGAAAGCCGGTGATGTAAAGACAGCCGTTTCCGAAGTTCCGGCTACATTCTTCGATGAGAAATATCGCGGAAAGAAAGTTGAAGTTGAAATTAAAGTTAACGATGTAAAGCAGCTTGAGCCGGTTGCATTGAATGAAGAATTCTTCAAGCGAATCGGTGTTGCGAACATAGATGAATTGAAGAAAACTTTGCGAGAAAGAAATGAAAAGAACGTTGAAAGACAGCAGCGCGATGTAATGCGTCAGGAAGTTCGCGACTTTTTGAATGATAAAGTAGATTTCGATTTGCCGATGGATGTTGTCGCAGACCAATCGAAAAATATTCTACAACGTCAATATACGAGAATGCTGCTTCAGGGTGCAAAAGCTGAAGACGTTCAAAAACAAATGGAAGAACTCAAGGCCGCCAGCGACCAGCAGGCACAGGATCAATTAAAGGCGTTTTTCGTAATGGATGCTGTTGCCAAAAAACTCGGTATCGAAGCGACTGAAGAAGAGATTAACGGTTACATCGCACAGGCGGCAATGTATCGGCAGATGCGTCCTGAAAAGCTGCGTGAGCAAATGGCTCGCGATGGTTCTCTTAGTGAGGCCGCGCTGGAAATCAGGGAAATGAAGTGTATTGATAAGATACTTGAGACGGCAAAGGTATCGGAAGTTGAGCCTAAAAAAATAGAAGAAAAGCAGAAAAAGGCAGCTGAAAAAGCAGCGGCAAAAGCAAAGCCTGCTAAAAAAGCTGAAAAAACAGAAAAAGCTGAAGAAAAAGCAGAAAAGAAAACTGCTAAATCTGAAAAGAAAGCTGATAAAGAAGAAGAGAAAGAAGAAAAACCCGCGAAAAAATCTTCTTCCAAGAAAAAAGAAAAATAAGAATAGAAACTTAAGCAAATCAAAAGCCCTCGTTTATAGCGAGGGCTTTTTTTTATGTTTCCTGATTTTCTCTCCAAATAGGGCTTACACTTTTTTGCCTTTGCGAATATTTGATTTTGGCCACCTTTAAAGGAAGGCCGATGGCTTCAGATAATGGTTCACTAAGTTCTTTTCGCATTTGATTATTTGTTGTGCCGCATGCAACCAAGTATTTGGTTCTGGTAGTATCGTTTGGATCTTGAGTAATAATATTTAATTCTGCTATGTTTGCTTCCCCGCCTTTAACCCATCCATGAATTTGTCTGAGTTCAATAATTTCTTTTTCTTTTAAAGAAACTTTTATTCTTGGCAGATTTATGTCGCCAGTATTTTTATTCCAAATAAGCCAAGGCCCGCGGCGTAATTGAAATATGTCGTAGCAGTACATAATGGAAAATGCAAAAACGATTGGAAGAATCATGAATCCGCAAAAAAAATAAAATAAAGGTGAATTTCGCGCTACGTATCCCAAAAATATTTCCACTATTAGCACTAAAATAATCGTTCGAATATAAAGACCCCATCTTTTCCCAGTTGGGATTATGCATACTAATTCATCGGATATTTCTAACTTCCATGGCGAAGGATAACTATAGTCGCCATAATAGCACAATCTATTAATTGGATCGTTATCTGCTTTTGGCCTTATTGTGAAAAATGGCATGTGATTTTCTTTTATCCTTTCTGATTCGAAATAGTATCCAAATATTTACTGGATTTTACACCAAATTACAAACTTTGTGATATTAAGATTTTGCTTTTAAATTTGACCTTTTGCAAGTGAAAAGCCTATTGACGAGTTAGTTCATATATCGATAATGCTTAAAATAAGCAAAAAAAATGGGAAAGTAAATTAGGTAAAAAGCCGATAAAGGTTTAAAGGTAAATGTCTTTAAAGGGAAAAAAATAATGTTCGAGACTCAAAAAGGTCTGATAAAAACAATTAAATCGCCGGTTTTCGGCGGTTTTAGTGAAACAAGTCCGAAACTTCAAATGCAGTACCAGCGAACACGTGAAATGACGCTGGACGATATGCTGCTTGAAAATCGAATCATATTTATGATTGGAGAAATTCAATATAGTATGGCAACTGCTGTTATTATGAAGATGCTTTATCTTGATAATCAAAAACGCGGCAGTGAAATCAGTTTATACATAAATTCACCGGGCGGAAGCGTTGACGATACAATGGCGATTTACGATACGATTCAATTTATCGGTTCGCCTGTCGCAACGTACTGCATCGGTTGTGCCGCATCAGGGGCTGCGATAGTTCTGGCCTCCGGCACAAAAGGTAAACGCCATGCTTTGCCTCATGCGAAAATCATGCTTCACCAGCCTTGGGGCGGAGTTACGGGTCAGGCAGCGGATATCAAAATTCAGGCTGAGGAAATTTTAAAAGCCAAACGAGTTATCAATGAAATTCTGGCTAAACATACCGGTCAGCCTATGGAAAAAATCATGTCTGAAACGGAACGAGACAGATTTATGACCGCTGAAGAAGCAAAAAGTTATGGGCTGATTGATGAAGTACTGCATGAAACTGTAGAGACAAAAGACAAAACGAAAGATAAAAAATAACTGAGCCACAGAGAACCCCCAATCAGGGTCTGGGCAGGCTCCGAGCTCACAGAGAATGATAAAAGGAAAACAGATGACACTAAATCAAAATTTAGTACCGATAGTAGTAGAGAAAACCGGAAGAGGTGAAAGAGCATACGATATTTTTTCCAGATTGCTCAAAGACAGGATTATCTTTCTGGGCGGGCCGGTAGATGACGATTCTGCTAACCTTATAATTGCGCAAATGCTGTTCCTGAGCAATGAGGACTCCAAAAACGATATTAATTTTTACATCAATTCACCGGGCGGAAGTGTAACCGCAGGTCTGGCTGTTTATGATACTATGCAGTTTCTGAGATGTAAAGTCGCGACATATTGCGTCGGACAGGCGGCGAGTATGGGGGCGATACTTTTCACGGCGGGGGCAAAAGGTAAACGATATATGCTAAACAACAGCAGGATACTTCTGCATCAGCCGTTAATCAGCGGCGTTCTTGAAGGCCCGGCGACAGAGTTGGATATACAGGCACGAGAAATACTTCGTCTGCGCAGCAGATTATATGAATTGATTTCAAATCATACCGGCCAAACGGTTGAAAAAATCGAAAAAGACTGCGACAGAAACCGCTGGCTCGAAGCAAAAGAATCCGTCGAATACGGCCTTGCAGATGAAATCCTACAAAAAGCACCACAGCCATTGGAAAAACCTATTCAGGACGCTGAATAAGTCACAATTGGGCTTTTAACTGTTTGCGGGTAATTTTTTTTACCGGATGAGACTTTAATCTATTCATCAACATAAAAGTTGACAATTCTGAATCCCTGCCGATAATATTACTTCTGAAAGGAATAAAAGAATGGCAAGGAAATTTAGTATTCGTAATTTCATACTTTTATGTATTTGTAACATTATTTTTATCACCGGCTGTCAAAAAAAGCAAAAGTCAGAAAATGATAAAGCTTCAGTTTCTCCGAAAGATACAAAAGAATCACCGGTGAAACTGAGTGAAGAAATCGCTCAATTGAAAAAGCAGGTCGAGAGTCTGATGGGGCTCAATAAGCAGGCAAGAACCGAAGCACTTTCAACGCTGGCAAATGTCGAACTTACAAACCGCAGCGACCTGTACAGCAAAGATGATGATAAGAAAAAAGAAACGCTTGTTGTTTATATTAAACCAATCGATGATATGGGCGATGTTGTTAAAGCAGCGGGGTTGGTGGAAGTGGAATTGTGGAATCTAAATGCTCCGCCGAAAGATGCAACACTGGGACAATGGAAGATTGAACCTGATGAATTGAAAAAATATTGGACGAGTTCGCTAATGTCAACTCATTACAAACTGCAATTCAATGTTGGGGATGTTTTGACAGGCAGTGAAAAAGAACTTACGCTCAAAGTAAAATTTACCGATTACCTGACAGGTAAAGTCTTTAAGGGACAGAAAGTAATAAATAAATAAAATTGAACTTCCAACACTGAACGTCCAACATCGAGCTCTGTAGAAAAGCTCTTTTATAAATAGGATGATCATGATATTGAAGGTCAGCGCCATAAGGACTATCTCGGCATTTTGAGTTTGTTCTT
>MHXZ01000011.1 GCA_001825665.1 Planctomycetes bacterium GWF2_41_51
TTTCAGAGTCCATAGCTCTTCGAGCTTAACGTTGCGTCCGCTGAAATCTAAAAATATCATATTAATTCCGCCTTTATGCCTTCGCATTGCAGCTCCCTCCACACGCCGCCAATTGTTAGGGCCATCAGATCCATCACCATAAGGCAATTCCTGAACTTTTGCTCCTCGGGGATTTATAGGCACTATATCACTGTTAAGAGGCCATATTCCATTCCATCGACAATCAAATATTAATGGAACCTGATTGGCATTCTTTACAGAAGAAATTCCAAAATATTCACCTGGATAAGGATCTTTTTGGAAATTTTTACGCACCCACATATTCTCGCCGTAACTGCCGTAACCGCAATCATCATCGGGCACCATCCAGGATTTTACAGGGTCTACCCACCATGCTTTAAAAGCAGAACCCCATTTATTTTCATCCAGATTCAACATTTCATCGCCGCCGACTTTTGACGCTGTTGGACAAAGACGGATGCCGTCCAAATCCTGATAATATTTACGAAGTGAACCGGCCCATGTTATTCCGCCGACAACACCATCAACAAACTCGGGCATAAAACCGTTATCCATTTCGTACATTGAATAACCCAAACCAAGCTGGCGAACATTTGTCGAACAAATTACAGTTCTTGCAGATTCTCTTGCCTTGTTTAACGCGGGAGTTAATATCGCGAGCAAAATAGCTATTATGGAAATAACAACAAGCAATTCCACCAATGTAAATGCATGTTTTAACTGGTTTTTCATTATTGTGTCCTTAAATAGCCGCTAAAAAGTAAAATTCATTTTCTCGCTATAACTGTTTTCCGGTATACCTTTGTAATGGAAGAAAATCTGCTTAGCTACTTTGCATCCTCCGGACGCCAGTCGTTTTAATGGATTATCAGAATTCACTCTGGCATCGAGTGATTGCACCTGCTCTTGTGGCAGATAAACTTTTAATCCTTCATTGAACGTTTCGTTGAATTGCTCGAAAAGCAAACTCATTTTTCCAGTGAACGCGATTTTATCAATACCCCAGTATCTAACTATCCATGAAATCTGTTCACCAAGTATTTTCGATGCCTTTCTGAGTTCTGCAATTATCTGTTCATCCCCGGCAAGACCTTTATTGATGAATTGCTCAATAGTTGTGACATCTTTTCTTCCTAAACGATTGCGAATTGCCCAGCATCCTACATAAGCTTCCAAACAACCTTTATTTCCGCATCGGCATTCGAGACCGTTTTTCTCAATACACATGTGCCCGATATCGCGAATTCCGCGGGGAGTAAATGCGCCAGGCGGGAAATAATAAATCTGATCTTCGCAGCCGGTTACATTTCCAAGACCTTCATCCCAGTCAATAACATTTATAGTCTGGCCGTAATCGTAATAACTGCTTTCGCCAAAATAGAAACAATACAAATGAGAATATGCTTTGCAGAAAATGTTATGCTTGTCCTTAATATATTCTTCAATTTGAGATACGTTCATCCCTTCGATTACAGGCATATTAACTGATGATGTAACGGTGCCATTCTCGTCACCTGTAATACCAACGTAAGCAGAACGAATGGCACCGTTCTTCTTTTTTGCATACTTTTTGGCTTCAGAAATAAATTTATCCATCAGGTCGTAAATATCGGCGTGACTTAAGCATTCAAGGAGATTGCGGTTCTCAGAAAATACCAGATTTCCTTCCAAATCCGCAAGGACCATAATCAAATCGGGAGACACAAATATAAATCCGAGAACAAAATTGGATTTCCAGTTTATGCTCCAATACCTTTGAGGTCTGCCGGCACCGCTTGAAGGCAGGTATATGTCTTCATAAATATACCCCTGTGCTTTGAGTTTTTTGAAACGAACATTCGCGGCAGGAACGGTTATATTCAGTTCTTCTGCTACACCGTTTTGGGTTATTCTGCCTTTTTTTGCGATTAACCCTAAAGTTTTAATCTGGCTCTCCGTTAAACGCCTTACATCCGTCAAAATAAATCTCCTTAAACTATTTTTTTCTTCTTAAAAGTGTAAATCCGCCTGCTATTAACAGCAGAGTTGCAGGCTCCGGTATAGCAGTTAAAACAAAATCATCTAAATGCAGCATAGTTCCAGATGCTATCTGAACAAGCATATCGCGACCTGCTACCCAGGGATAAATTGAGCTGTCAAATGTCAGAGTCCCATACATTAATTGATTCGTAGTTGTTACAACTTCACCGAGATTGATTGCCGCAAGCCTGTCTGTGTAAACAATTCCGCCATCTGTATATTGAGAAAGCAAAACTACTTCACTGTAAATTGCGGTCTGGCCATCAGGAATACCTGCGGCAAAACTAAGATTATATATTGTGTCGGCTGTAATAGTGCCGACATTTTGCGTTGCTGTCCCGCCGAACAAGTATAACTCGTTTAAACCATCAACAGGAGTAAATCCCAATTCTTTGAAAACAACGTAATAATTAGAATTCTCCACTATCCAGCCCGGCATAACAGGAAATTCGATAAAACTGCTTCCTGCCGGAACTACAGGATCTTCAAAACTGCCATTCTGCAACAAGTTTGCCGATACTGAACCTGTGATAGCAAGAGAACAAAATATAAAATTTAAAAACGCTTTCTTATACATCATCTTACACCTCCGCTAAACTTAATATGTTTTTTGTCTCATAGGCAACATACCTAATCTTTTACGCCTTTCATTATATCTTAATAAAAGTGAAAAGTCAATTAATTAATAAAGCTTTATTAATTAATTTTTTGATTTGAAAAAAACTTATAATTGAGATAATTGGAAGTAATTCATAAAACAGCTGAAATAAAAAAATATTTATGCCATTTTTAAGGAAATTTTAGACTGAGTGACCCACTTTTTGACCAACTAAGTAAGTGGCAAGAGTTTATTGTTATTCACTTGTCAATGACTTGTAAGTCTTATTTTTGCGTAAAAACGCATTGTAAGTAGCTGAAAGCACTGATGTTATGGAGCGAAAGAGGACTTCGAATCCGAAGGTTGCAGGTTCGAGTCCTGCCGGGCGCAATTGTAAATTCGTTTATCGATAATTAGTTATTAACAAGGTGATTAACAACTCACCATCAAGTGAAGACTGACCCACTTTTTTGTACAATTAAATATAAAAATGACTACGTGGGCATATTTTTACTGCCAGCGACTTCCGGGTATGAGTTCCAAATTCATGCTTTGTAAGAAGTTGCCAATAATGATTAATGAAGACTTATGTATCCTGACCGTAGCCGAACCGAAGGCCAACCGTAGCCTAAAAGTACAAGGTTGTTGCAAATCTGTTGCAAATTAAAGACTCGGATTGACCTATTTTTAACTTCCACATTGAGTTACCTATTTGTTTATCAATTATTCAGAAAATTTAAACGGCTTTGAAATCCCAATCAAAAAAAATGCAGCGTATAAGACTTAAATTGTTTTGTTCTAAAATAATATTTCTAATTCAGCAAATCTTTAATCGCCTGACGGATAATGCCACAACCCTCGATAACTGCTTCTTTATTAATACACAGCGGAGGAGCTATCTTAACACAGCCGCCGCCAATGCCAACTGTGCAAATAGCAACAAGCCTTTTTGAAAACATGAATAAACAATATTCCAAGCTAAATCATAATCAGGTTCTTTCGTTCCTTTTTGACCATCAACAATCCCCCCACCAACCCCTCGGCAGGCGCAAAACCACTAACACCCCCAAATTCTTTTTTTATCAATGCCAATTCATTTTTTAATGTTTTTCCAACTTCAGCAGCATTTTCTACAAGTTTTTCCTTTTCGATAACATTAATATTTGCAAAGGCAGCAGCACAGCAAATTGGGTTCGCTGAATGCGTGCTTGTCATTTCATTCGGGCCGTACATATCCATTACATCTGCACGACCTACAACGCCGCTAATCGGCAGCGAACTGCTGAACCCCTTACCCATACAGAATAAATCAGGCACAACATCATAACATTCAAACCCCCACATCGTGCCCGCATCTGCCGAAGCCTGCCTGCACTTCATCGAAGCAAAGCAGTGCATTATAAGTATCGCACACTGGCGAAGTTTCTGCGCATATTCTTTCGGCATAAAATTCGGGCAATACCCTGATATGTTTCACTAATAACGCCTGCGACATGGTCAGGATTTATTTTCAATTTCGAAAACGTCTCGGTAAACAAATCAAAACTTATATTTTCATTTCTGAAACCGTCCGGGAATGGAACATGAACGATTTCCGGGTCAAGATTAATCCACACCCTGCCGGTACCAGTGCACCCATCTGCTGTGAACCGAGTGTTCTGCCATGAAAAGCATCTGCAAATGCAACTATAATATTTTTTAGAATCTGAACGGACTTTCTTTCCATACGTTCGCATTAATTTTAACGCACATTCAGTGGTTTCGGCACCGGTACTCACAAGGAATACCTTATTCAATTTCTTAGGTGAAATTTCTATAAGTTTCTGAACCAAATCGATTCTCGGCTGATTTGGGAAACAATATGTCGTAAGCAAAGACTTCGAAGCCTGATTTATAATCGCTTTTACAATTTGGGGATGACTGTGACCGGCATTTGTGATCAAAACGCCTGATGATAAATCCAGCCATTTATTGCCATAAGCGTCAAAGACATTATTGCCTTGCGCTTTGTCCCAGACAATCAGCAGCTGGTCGCGCATACTGCGGGCTTCAAATTCACGAAGCTGTTTTATCTGTTCTATCGTTTTGTCATTCGGGATTCTGCCTGATATCTTTCGATATTTAGTTTCAATTGTTTCAACTGATACAGACTCAAGTGGAAATTCCTTAGTCATCTTTAAACAATACCTTTCTTTGGTTAATTTTTAATTTCTACACCGGCATTTTCGCCGTAGATAATTTCAACTTCCTTACCACCATTTAGAATTGACAGCCTGCCTGCTTCCATAACCAATTCGTTATAACTGCTGTTGGCCGGAGTCGCCATTACGCCCTGCTTGTCGAACTCTTTCAGCAATGCCTGACGCTGTTTCAAATCGCCATCCAGACACTTGTTAATATTTTGCACAATAAAATCAATCGAGCGATAACCATAACCGACCGGAGTCAAGCCGCCGTCGCCGAGATTTACATATTTGAAATAGGCCGGGCTTGGCTCGGAATAATATTTGCCGTCTATTTTTTCAACGTAGCAATGTTCAATGCCGCGATGCTGGTCTTGTGAACAAGCATTCCGCTTCTGCCATTGCCGGCACAATACATTCTCAAACCCTGAAAATTGCCGCCGGGGCCGTCATCAGGATAACCCATAATATCCGTAACGTGCAGACACACGCCGTTTTCCCAAATCACTCTGCCATCCGTCCAGAGATAGCCCTCGTTGCCGTTTAGATATTTATCTTTTATCCCGTAAACTGAAACCGACTTCGGCATCAGACCTGTAATAAAATGAACTTGGTCGATGTAATGACAGCCGACATAAGTAAACATATCTGAATTTTCACATGTACACCAGTTTTGGAAATTTGAATGCCTGTAATAATATGGCTCGTTCATTTCAGCGCGGCCTATTTTAAATTCGCCGAACAAACCATCCCTGTATTGTTGTCGAGCAATTAGCGCCCTGTCGTCAAGGCGTTTGTGATATTCAACGTCAATTACCAGACCTTTTTCAAAGGTTCTTTTTCAATTTCAAGAGCCTGATTATATTTCAGTACAGCGGCTTTACGCACATAATATGCTGATTATGTGTGATTGCTTCCTTGATAAACCATACAATGAAGCTGGTCGGGCATAGCAATTACAACGATGTTGTGTTTCGGTCATTCTGCTATTGCATTTTTGAAAAGGTCAGGCTGGATTTACATTTGGATCACTATCCAGTAAAGGAATAGATTTAAAACTTTGCCCGGGAAAAGCTTTTTTTAATGCTTCATCCTGTGCAAGAACTTTCAGTGGAGCACTATTTAAAGCACATACGCTGATATCTGCGATAATTCCCTGACACTGTAAATGATAAAGCGAAGGAAGTATTAGCTTCTTATCTTTTAAATTTTTCTAAAAACATACATTTTTGTTTATGGCAATATCCCCATAGCATAAGTTGCTTCGACAACTTTGCTGATGGCAATATTCATCGCGGCCTGACGCATAGTTAAATTATGCTCTTTTGAGTAATCATACACCTCATTGAATTTGCCGACTATGCGGTTATTCAATCTGCTGTTCACTTCTTCCAGCGTCATCTGCTCACGCTGAGTTTCCTGTGTATATTCGAGATATGAAACGAATACGCCTCCGGCATTGCATAAAATGTCCGGTATTATGAAAATCTTTTTTTTATCGAAAATTTCATCTGCATCGGGTGTGGTCGGAGAATTTGCGCCTTCGGCTATAATTTTAGCCTTTATGTTTTCTGCAATTTCTGCTGTTATGACAGACTGTGTCGCTGCTGGAACTAAAATATCACAATTAGAGGTAAGCACATCTTCATTACTGCATTTCTCGGCGAGGGGGTAGCCGTAAACTTGTCCACATTGTTTTACATAACTCAACAAATGCTTTATATCGATTCCCTGTTCGTTTTTTATTCCGCCTGTTACATCGGATACAGCAACAATTTTTGCTCCTAATTCTGAAATAATCATAGCAGCTATGGAACCTACATTGCCAAAGCCCTGTACAGCAACACGTGCGCTTTTAATATCGAACCCTTGCTTTTCACAAGCGGCAACTGTAGTATACGCAACACCTCGACCTGTCGCTTCTTTTCTGCCTAATATACCACCAAGTATCACAGGTTTGCCTGTTACATAACAACCATTGGTTACAGATTTACCCCACGAATACGCCAAGCAGTCTCTTATGTGACCCATATCCATTTCATTTGTGCCCATATCTGGTGCAGGCACATAAATTTCAGGTCCGATATGTCTCATCGCACCTCTGGTGAAAGAACGGATTATTATTTCCTTGTCCTCTGCTGTAATACCAGATGGGTCAAAACATATCCCCGATTTACCTCCGCCAAATGGAACGCCTATCAGAGCGGTTTTCCATGTCATCTCCATTGCCAAACCCTGTATATCGTCAATTGTAACATTACCCGACATCCTGATTCCGCCTTTTGCAGGACCAAGCGAATCTCTGTGACGAACAATGAATGCTTTGACTTGTATATGTTTACCGTTAGTCAGAGTGGGGTTTAATGTGATTTCTATTTTTTCCTTTGTCTCAAGCAGCCTTTTAAGCATCGCATCTTCAAGTTTGAGTCTTATAGCCGTTTGTTCAAGATTTGATTTTGCAGTTTCAAATATCCCAAAAATGCTTTTTTTCATAATTTTCTCCATTAGGAATCTATTTATCTATCAACTCGAGCGGTACCGCCGGCCATAATTTTTTCGACGTCAGACAGACTTACGGTTGTCGTGTCGCCGGGGGTTGTCATTGCAAGTGCGCCGTG